>CAIYFF010000567.1 GCA_903925435.1 uncultured Planctomycetota bacterium
AGCGTGCATGCCGCATCTGTTGCGCTCCGACAATCCGCACGTGCTGATGTTGTCGCCGCCGCTGTCGCTGCAGCCGAAGTGGTTCGCGGGCCACACCGCCTACACGATGTCGAAGTATGGGATGAGCATGTGCGCGCTCGGTCTCGCGGCGGAGTTCCGTGACCGTGGCGTCGCGGTCAATGCGCTGTGGCCCAAGACCGTGATCCACACTGCGGCGCTGCAGATGCTTCCTGGCATCGACGTGTCGCGTTGCCGGACGCCGGAGATCGTCGCCGATGCCGCGCATGCGATCGTGACGAAGAGCAGCCGCGAACGAACCGGCGCGTTCCTCGTCGACGAAGACGTGCTGCGCGAGGAAGGCGTTGCCGACTTTGCGCGCTACGCGGTGGATGCGACGAAGGAACTGCTGCCCGACTTCTTTCTCGAATGACGTTGCAGCGCGCGAGTGCGCTGCGTCACAGTTGCAGCTCGCGTGCCTTCTGCGCCCGGCCTTGCGCGAGTTCGACGCCGATCGCGTCGAGGCCCAGTTTGTTGGCGACTGCGAGCGCGGTGCCGACGCCGCAGAACGGATCCACGATGCAGCGCGCGCCGGCTTGGTCCTTGAGCCACTGCGCCGCGACTTCCGCCGCCGCGAGGCCCATCGCGCGCGCCCACGTCATCTCGCCGAGTTCTGGCAGCACGTCGGGCGTCGTGTCCATCGGATCGGCGTTGAGGTCGCGCGAGAAGCAGAGCAGGTGCGCATAGCCAGGCCGCGCGCGCGTCGCGATGCCTGCTGGCGCGCGGCAAACGATCTTGTGCCACAAGAGGCGAGATCCCGCTGCGTATGCGCCACGTTGCACGAGGAACGCCTTGTCGATCCACGCGCCATCGCGCTTCACGTCGGTTTGATAGAAGACCGCAGCCGAGCGTTCGGGCAACGCGCGCACGCAAGCCTCGGCCGCGGCGACGAACCACGTCTGCCATTCGTCGAACGAGAACCGCTTGATCTCCGATGCGTCAGGCATCGACGTGAAGATCGCGCAGCCTTCGCCGAGCGGATTCTGCGCGAGCCACGAGATCGCGTCCTGGCAGTGCACGATGCGGCTTGCTGCGTTCATCGGTGTCCCTCCTCTCGTGCGCTCACTGCAGCGAGAACCCGTGCGCGAGGAATCCGCCGTCGACTGGCAACGTCACGCCAGTGATGTAGCTCGACGCGGGCATCGCGAGGAATGCGACCGCGCGAGCGACTTCTGCGGGATCGCCGATGCGTTGCAGCGGCGTTCGCGCGCGCACGCGATCGAGCATGCCGGGCCGCGACAGAACGGGCGCCACGAGCGGCGTATCGATGTACCAGGGCGCGACCAAGTTGACTCGAATGCCGTCCTTGGCCCATTCGCACGCAAGGCCGCGCGCGATCGCTGCGAGCGCCGCCTTGCTCGCTGCATACGGAACGCCGGTGCCGAGCGAGATCTCGCTCGCGACCGAGCCGATCAGCACGATGCTCGCGCTCTTGCTGCGCGACAGCCATGGGTGGCAACGGCGCGCGAGTTCGAACGCAGACTCTGCGTTGTGCGCGAGCAGTTGCGCGAAGTCGCGTTCGCCATACTCAAGCGATGGCTTGCGCACGTTGGTCCCCACGTTGCAGACGAGCACGTCGAGCGCGTCCCACTGCTGGCGCACCTCAGCGCAGATCGCGTCGATCCCCGCGCTCGTCGAAGCATCTGCGGCGATGCCATGCGCGCGACCGCCCTGTTGTGCGATGCCGCTTGCTGCATCGCGAGCCGCGCCTTCGCTGCGGGCGATCAGCATCGACTCCGCGCCAAGCGCACACAGTTCTTGTGCTACTGCGAGCCCGATCCCGCGCGAGGCTCCGGTCACGAGCGCGCGGCGGCCGTGGAGCGACCAAGGCGATGCGGATTCGGGGCGTTTGTCCATGCGCACGTTGTAGCGGGGCGCTGACCCGTCGCGAACGGCGCAGCTCTACGCGGCAAGGGCCGCCGCCGTCCGCAATCGGGCCACCGCCGAGGCCGGATGGCCGTAGCTACAAAACCGTCGCGATGAACTCCGAGCATCCCCGCGCCAGTGCCCGCATCGAGTCGATCGACCACTTGCGCGTCTACGCCGCGTTGACGGTGCTGTTCGGACATTCCATCCATGCGCTGTGCGAGACGCGCGCATTCCACGGGACCGAGGTGGGTTTCTACCGTCAGGGTGTGGGGCCGATGGTGTTCCTCGCCATCGCTGGCTTCGTCGCCATGCATGGAACGCGCGAGGAGTTCGGCATGCCTGGCGCCGGGCGTCGCTATCTCACAAAGCGTCTGGTGCGCATCGTCCCGCTGTACTGGTTGTTCACGACGCTGTTCGTCGTTGTCGCCTGGCTCGCGCCATCGATGATCGACCACGGCGGAATCGCGCCTGCGCATGCGCTCGGTTCGTATGTGTTCTGGCCCGTGCCCCGTCCTGGCGACGGTCGCATCCGCCCGCTGCTCAATCCAGGTTGGGTGCTGGTCTACATCGTCTGGTTTCACGCGTGGTTTGCGCTCTGCATGAGCATGGAGCGCAAGAAGGGGATCGCGATCTGCCTCACGCTGCTGTTCGCGCTGGCGGGATTGGGTGCATTCGTGCAGCTCGATGGCGCCGCTTCGTACTTCGCCTCGCGACACTTCGCAGTGATTGGGATCGGCTTGCTCAGTGTGTTCGCATGCGATCGCATGGCTTCGCGCATCTCGTTGTCGATGCCGACATCGCTTGTGCTGACAGCGGCCCTGTTCGTCGCGTCGTGGACCTGGGGCTCCAGTGAAGGCGATGTGCCGGCCATCGTCTGCGCGATCGGCATCGTCCTCGTCGCGTCGCGAACGC
Organism: uncultured Planctomycetota bacterium; assembly: GCA_903925435.1. Taxonomy (GTDB): domain Bacteria; phylum Planctomycetota; class UBA1135; order UBA1135; family UBA2386; genus SXPK01. The sequence goes on from CAIYFF010000567.1 coordinate 2,839, forward strand.
GCGGCTTTGCCAAGGGCAGCGCGCTTGCGGTTGCATGGGGAGCGCTCGCGCGAGCGTCGTACTCGATCTACCTGTCGCAGGCCTTCTCGCTCGCGGGGTTTGCCTACGCTGCGGATCGGCTTGGCTTGTTCGTGGCCTTGCCGTTCTGGATCGCGCTTGTGCTCACGATGGTGGTCGGCCTCGCATGCGGCGTCGCATGCCATCGCGTGGTGGAGGAGCCGATGCAGCGAGCGTTGCGTCTTGGCTTGGAGCGTGTGCGTGGCGCTTCTTCCGGCTCGGTGAGTCGCACTCGGGCCTAGCAGCCCGTTGAAAGACGCATGCGGCCTGCGAGCCTGCCACCCAAGCCGATCTCTGCGTCGTGCGAACTGCGTCGCCCGCGCCGCCTCCAGTGCTCTCGGCGACGGGCTCGTCCTTCCGCATGCCTCTTGTGGGGAGAAGTGCGGCTGTCGCGCACTGCTGGGTAGCTGCACGATCCTGGGATGCCGACTCCCTCTGCTGCGTTCGACCCGATCCGCGCCATGGCCGAGGCCCGCCACGAGTTTGGCGAACATGGCGGCGTCAACCTGTCGATCGAAGCGAGCACGACGTTCACGGTGCTCGCTGCCAACATGATGCCGCGCATCTTCCACGGCGAGAGCGGGCCGTTCTCCAACGCGGGCGGATCGACGGGCGGGTGCTACCTCTACGGCAGGCACTTCAATCCGACGGTGTTCACGTTTGGCCGCATGCTCGCGGCGATGGAAGGTGCGGAAGCGGGCTACGCGACGAGCTCGGGCATCGCTGCGATCGCGTCGGTGCTGCTGCAACTGTGCAAGAAGGACGACCGCGTCGTCGCGGCGACGGCGCTCTATGGCGGCACGTTCGCGTTGCTGAAGGACTATCTGCCGTCACGCACGGGCATCGAAACGACCTTTGTCGACATCCGCGATCTCGACGCGGTGCGCGCGGCGCTGCGGCGCACGAAGGCGCGCGTGCTCTACTTCGAATCGATGGCCAACCCGACGTTGGTCGTCGCGGACATTCCTGCGCTCATGCGCATCGCGCATGACCATGGGGCGCAGGTCGTCGTCGACAACACGTTCAGTCCGCTGATCCTGTCGCCGATCGTGCATGGCGCGGACGTGGTGGTGCACAGCGCGACGAAGTTCTTGAGCGGCGCGTCCGATGTGATCGCGGGCGCGGTGTGTGCATCGCGCGACTTCATCGGCTCGATGATGGACCTGCACACGGGCTCATTGATGCTGCTGGGGCCGACGATGGATCCCAAGATCGCGCACGAACTGACGCTGCGCTTGCCGCATCTCGGCGTGCGCATGCAGGAGCACGGTGTGCGCGCGATGGCCTATGCCGAGCGGCTTTCCGCCCTCGGCGCCGAAGTCGCGTATCCGGGGCTTCCGTCGCATCCGCAGCATGCGCTGCTGCAGCGGCTCGCCAATCGAGGCTTTGGCTCCGGCGGCTTGCTCACCGTGGATCTTGGCACGACCGCGCGGGCCAACCGTTTCATGGAGATCCTGCAGAACGAGCACTCGTTCGGCTTCATGGCGGTCAGCCTCGGCTACTTCGACACGCTGATGTCGTGCTCGGGCAGTTCGACGTCGAGCGAACTGAGCGACGAGGAGCAGCGCGCAGCCGGCATTGCTCCAGGGCTCGTGCGCATGAGCGTCGGCATCACCGGTTCCCTCGAGCAGCGATTGCGCCAGCTCGAGGATGCGTATTCGCGATCGCGGTGACGGCGCGGCCCGCGCGCAGCGGGCCGCATGCGGGCGCGTTCAGAACGTGAGGCCCATCTGCACGACGCCGCCGAAGCTGTTCTCGTCGATGTAGGTGCCCGCGACGTCGATGTGGAAGACACCGAAGGGGCTGATGCCGAGGCCTGCGCTGTAGGCGTTGTCGAGCGTGCTCTTCATGTCCGTCTGGAAGCCGCCGCGCAGCTGCAGCCAGCTGAGCAGGTCGAGCTCGGCGCCGAGGTGCGCAAGCTGCACGTTGTCGTTGTCGAGCAGGTTGCCCGAGGTGTTGAAGCGATCGGCTTCGACGAGGTCGACATCCGCAGCAAGCGTGAGGATGCCGGTGTTCCACGACGCGCCGAGGGCCGCGGTGGGGTTGATGTCGTAGGTGAAGTTCTGGCCCAGCGTGTTGACCGTGCGGTAGCTCTTGTCGAACACGTTGCG
>CAIYFF010000568.1 GCA_903925435.1 uncultured Planctomycetota bacterium
CGAGAACACGCGCTGCAGCTACCCGGTCGAGTACATCCCGAACTCCAAGATCCCGTGCGTCGGTGGCCACCCGAAGAACGTGATCCTGCTGACGTGTGACGCGTTCGGCGTGTTGCCGCCGGTCAGCAAGCTGACGCCGGAACAGTGCATGTTCCACTTCATCAGCGGCTACACCGCGAAGGTGGCCGGCACCGAGATGGGCGTCACCGAGCCCGAGGCGACGTTCTCGGCGTGCTTCGGCGCGGCGTTCATGGTGTGGCACCCGGCGAAGTACGCCGAACTGCTCGCGGCGCAGATCCAAGCGCACGGCTCGCAGGCGTGGCTCGTCAACACGGGCTGGAGCGGCGGTGGCTACGGCACCGGCAAGCGCATGAGCTTGCGCTACACGCGCGCGATCCTCGACGCGATCCACGACGGCTCGCTCGCGAAGGCGCAGACGGCGGTTGACCCGGTGTTCGGACTCGTCGTCCCGACGTCGTGCGGCAACGTGCCGGCCGAGATCCTCAACCCGAAGAACACGTGGGCGGACAAGGCGGCCTACGACCAGAAGGCCAAGCACCTCGCGTCGTTGTTCGTGAAGAACTTCGAGAAGTACGCCGACCGCTGCAACGACAAGATCCGCGCCGCAGCCCCGCGCGTCTGATCTATCCTTACTAGCCGTGACTGAAGCAACCAAACCCGTAGTGGTGTTCCAAGGGAGCCTTGCCATCGCGAAGGACCTCGAGAAGGTCCTCGCGGCGGGCTCCATCCGCGCCAACCTCGTGCCGCTGCCCGGCGGCGGCTGAAGTGGCCCTCGTGCATGGCTCGCGGTCGCGAGCCAAGATCGGGAGAAGGCGGACCACTTGTTTGCGGAGTATGAGGCGCGGCTCTTGGGCTTGAAGAAGCCCGCGTCCGCTGCGTCGTGCACGGCGGACTTCTCGCAAGAGCGGACCACGTGCCCAGGCTGCGGGACTGAGTTCGAGACCGCTGGGCGCACGCGCTGCCCCGACTGCGGCCTCAACTTCGGCGGCTAGTCCGCCGCGGTCACCGGCGGCGGCGCCACAGCCGCCGCACGCCTTCGTCCGCAGCAGCGCCCGCGAGGATCACAGCGCCAACGACGGCGAACTCGAGCTGGTTGCTGTCGCCGACGATGTTGATCGCCATCGCGAGCACGCGCATCAGCGCCGCGCCGAGCACGACACCGAGCACCGTGGCCTCGCCGCCGCGAAGCGCCACGCCGCCGAGCACCGCTCCGGCGATCGCATACAGCTCGTAGAAGTTGCCGAAGTCCGACGCGCGCGCCGAGTTCACATCGAGCACGAACAGGCAGCCAGCGAGGCCCGCGAGCAACGAACAGATCGCATAGGCCGCCACGACGAGCCGCTTCGTCGGCACGCCGGAGAAGCGCGCGGCTTCTTCGTTGCGACCGAGCGCGAACAGATGGCGCCCCCACACCGTGCGGTGGAAGAACAGCGATGCGAGGCCCGCCACGACGAGCAGCAGCACGAACGCGACCGGCACACCGAAGGACTCCGTGATCCCGATGCGCCCAGTGGCGATCCAGCGCAGGTCCGCAAACTGGGAGCCGAAGCCCTTGGTCTGGTCATCGGTGAACTTGCGCATCAGGCCGCGATAGAGCAGCAGCCCGCACAACGTCACGACGAATGGCTGCAATCGAACGACCGCGACGAGGATGCCGTGCCACAGCCCGATCGCACAGCACAGCGCGAGCACGAGTGGCAGCGCCAGGAAAGGCGGCAATCCGAGCGACGCGATGAGATGTGGCAGCACACAGCCCGCGACGCAGACAACCGAACCGATCGACAGGTCGATGCCGCCCGTCACGATGACGAACGACGCGGCGATGCTGAGCACGCCATACATGCCGACGCGCTGCAGCAGGTTCTCCAGGTTGTAGGCCGACAAGAACGTGTTGCTGCCGTCGGCTTGCTGCGCGAGCGCAGCAGTCGCCGCAAACACGGCAAACAACAACCCTGCGATGCCGAGGATCTTCTTCATGCGACGCTGCTCCCGGTCGCGAGGCGCAGGATCGCCTCTTCGGTCATCTCCGAGCGCTGCAACTCGCCTGCGATGCGCCCTTCGTGCATCACGAGGCAGCGGTCGGCGAGCGCGATCACTTCGGGCAACTCGGAGCTGACGAACAGCGTCGCCATGCCTTGCTCCGCCAACGCCTCGATGCGCGCATAGATCTCGGCGCGCGCCGCGACGTCGACACCGCGCGTCGGCTCGTCGAGCAGCAGCGCATGCGGCTTGGCCAACAGCCACTTGCCGATCGCGACCTTTTGTTGGTTGCCGCCCGACAACGCGCTCACGACCTGCTCGCCATCAGGAGTGGCGATGCCGAGTTGCTCGATGCTGTCCTTGGCGACTTGATGCTCCCACGCGGAATCGATCCAGACGCCGCGCGCGCGCAGGTTCGGCAGCGACAGGTTCTCGCGCACGTTCATGCCGAGCACGACGCCCTGCAGCTTGCGATCCTCAGGCACGAGCACGAGCCCTGCGCGCGCCGCATCGAGCGGTCCGTGCGCGTGCAACAACATGTCGCCACAGCGCACTTCGCCTGCGAGCATCGGATCGACGCCGAACAAAGCGCGCAGCAACTCGGAACGGCCCGAGCCCAACAGTCCCGCGATGCCGACGATCTCGCCGGCGCGCAGCGAGAGATGGACCTCGGCTTGTGGCCAGGCCTTGGTGCGCACTCCGGCAACCGAGAGCACCACGTCGCCGAACGCGCGCGCAGCACGTTGCCGATGCTCGACCTCGCGCCCCACCATCATCGCGACCATGCGATCGTGGGTCGCAAACGAGCCCTCGATCTCGCCTGCATTCTTGCCGTCGCGCAGCGCCACGACTCGGTCCGCAAGCTCGAGCGCCTCGTTCATCCGGTGCGTGATCCAGACGATCGCAACACCACTTGCCTTCAACTCGCGAACGAGCGCGAACAGCCGCTGCGTCTCCGCGTCGGCGAGGCTCGACGTCGGCTCGTCGAAGATCAGCACGCGCGCATCGCGTTCGAGCGCGCGCGCGATCTCGAGCAATTGCCGCTGCCCGGGCGACAGCGACGAGACGAGTCGCGTCGGCCCGACCTCGAGCCCGACGCGGCGCAGCGCCGAGCGCGCGCCGTCTTCCATCGCGCGTTGCCGCAAGAACGGCCCCGTGCGCAGTTCGCGTCCGAGATACACCGCGCCGGCGACGGTCAGGTTCTCGCACAGGCTCAGTTCCTGGTGGATCAGCGCCACGCCAGCATCGAGCGCAGCGCGTGGATCCGCGAACTCGACTGCGCGGCCAGCGATTCGCAGCTCGCCCTGATCCGGCCGATGCACGCCGGCCAGCAGCTTCATCAACGTGCTCTTGCCCGCGCCATTCTCGCCGATCAGGCAGACGACCTCGCCGGCGCGCAACTGCAGCGACACGTCCTGCAGCGCCTTGACCGAGCCAAACGACTTCGAGGCGCGGACGACTTCGAGGATCGGCGGAGTCATCGCGCGCACCACATCACTTCGCGCCGGTCTTGGCTTTGAGGTCCGCCCAGAACGCGCTGACCTCCGCCTTCGTGATCTTGCGCGCCGGGATGTTGAGGAAGCCGCTGGCTGGCAGCAGCGCCTTGCGCTTGTCCGCGTCGTTCTCCGCGAGCAGCTTGCCCAGCAACTCGACCGAGGCGCGGCCGTACTCGTAGGGGTTCTGCACGACCGTGCCGTGCACGTGGCCGTCGAGGATGCCCTGCAGCGTCTCCGGGTTCTCGTCGAAGGCGACGACCTTGACCTTGCTGAGCATGTTGGCGGACTTCACGGCATCGAGCAGGATCGGCGGCTCGTATTCGAACAGCCCCACCATGCACGCAATGTCGTTCCACTTGCCGAGCGCGTCCTGCGCGATCGCCTTGCACTTCTGGCGATCGAACTGGTCGGTGTAGCTCGCGCGGATCTCGTACTTGCCGCCCTTCAACACCGCGTCCTGCGGATCGAAGCGCGTGTTGTCCATCGAACGGTCGAGGAGCTCGTCGATCAGGCCTTGGCGGCGACGCTTTGCATTGTCCTGGTCGAGCGTGCCCACCACGAGGAGCACTGCGCCACCTTGCGGCAGCGCGTCCTTCACGAGCTGTCCGCACATGCGGCCCGCCTCGTAGTTGTCCATGCCGACGTAGCACAGGCGCTTGCTCTTCGGCGCGTCGGAGTCGTGCGTGATCAGCAGCGCGCG
>CAIYFF010000569.1 GCA_903925435.1 uncultured Planctomycetota bacterium
ACGGTGAGCCGAGAAGCGCGCGCAAACGGTCCCTGCACGCGGTCCTTCGTCGCGGCGCCGTAGGTTCGCGCAGCGACGGTGCGACGACGCAGCATCGCATGCAGCGCGGCAAACCACAGCGGCAGCAACAGCAGCGACGGCCAGAGCCATGCACGCGTGAACTCGAGCCCGTTCATGGCGCCCCCCGCAGCCAGAAGACCTCGAGCAGCAACGCAAGCAGACAACACGACAAGCCGATGCCGAGCGGCCACTCAAAGCCATCGACGAAGCGATAGCGCGGGTCCTCCAGCTTGCTCTTCTCCAACTCGTCGATCTGCGCGTAGACCTCGGCGAGGTCTTGGTCGGTCTTCGGCTGGAAGAACCTGCCGCCCGTCTTCTGCGCCGCGAGCTTGAGGTCGGAGAACTCCAATGCGCGGAATCCGCCAAACGGCGTCGGCATGCCTTGGCCGAGACCGATCGTGTGGATGCGGACCTTCGCGTCGGCCGCGAGCTTGACTGCGTCCTCGACCTCGATCGTGCGCACGGTCGTCTCGCCATCCGACAACAGCACGACGACGCGCGACTTCGCGTCCGAACGCTCGACCGTCTGGACCGCCTTCGCGATCGCGACGCCGATCGCAGTGCCGTCGAGTTCGCTGTTCTCGGGCACCGTGTCCGTCGACATCAAGAACGCCGCGAGCGCGCCCTCGTCGAGCGTCGGCGGGCACCGCAGTTCTGCATAGCGCGAGAACGCGACGTAGCTGACGCGATCGTTCTTGCGCGCTTTGGCAAACTCCATCGCGCGCTCGCGGGCCGCGTCGATGCGGCGCGGGCGCTCGCGATCCGAGGTGTCCTGGATGTTCATCGACGAACTGAGATCGAGCACGAGCGCGATGTCGATGCCTTCCTGGCGCTGCGGCACGACTTCGCGACGCACCGGACGAGCGAGCGCGAGCGCCAAGCACACGCCGCCGAGCAACGTGATCCAAAGCGGCAGATGGACGCAGCGCGCGCGCAGCGTGCGCGGCAAGCCTTGCAGCATGCCCGTGTGCGCAGACGGCAACGCCGCGGGCTGACGCAACCTGCAGCGCACCGCGATCGCCACGAACGCGGGCGCGAACAACAACAGCCACGGGTCCAGCAGCGTGTAGCCGTGCAACTCGAGGGCTTCGGCGATCATGCGCGGACTCCCTGCTGCAGGTCTGGCCGCGTCGCGAGGACGAAGTTCTCGGCGATGGCCATCGCCTCGAGGTGCTGCTGCTCCGTCGGCACGTGCATCGCGAACTTCACGAGGTCGCACTGCGCGAGGAACTGCTTCAGCACGATGCACTGCGACGTCGTGAGCGGCCCACCGGCCTCGATCTCGGCGAGGAACTCCTCGGTCGTGCGCTCCGGCGCGCGCAAGGAGAAGCGCTCCTCCAAGTAGACGCGCAAGGCCAGCGACACGCCGACGTAGTAGGCATCGATCTCAGCAGCGCTGCTGCGACGTGCGGCGCGCCAACGCGCAAGCTCTGCGAGCGCCTTCTCGTGCGGCGGCACTGCGACAACGAATGCCACTGCGAATCGAGTCGTCGGCCCGCGCGTAAGGCGCACGATCAAGAGCACGATCGCAATCGCGACTGCAAGCACTCCTGCCGCAAGCGCCCACGGCGAAGGACGCGACGATGCGAGCAGCGGCGACGGATCTTCGACGTCGGATGCGTCGCCACCAGGCAATGCCGCGTGCACGCGCAATGCAATCGGGTCCGACTGCGCGCTCGCGGTCTTGTCATCCGACTGCAGCGAGAACGGCGGGATCTGCACATCGCCAGCGTTGCCGGTGCGGCGCAGCGAGAGTCGCGCGCGCCGCCACATGCCATGGCCGAGCGGTTGCTCTTGTTCGATGCGCACCGAGCCCGCGAACCCGTCTGGAATCGCAGGCTCGAACGAAGCGGGCAGGTCCGCGCGACGAAACGCGTCGACGGTGACCTCGAACGGATCCAGCACCCCCACTTCGCTCGCGGAGGCCACGGCGCGCACCGCGAGCGCCGCTGCCGGAGCCTCGTCCCAAGGCGCGCGTTCCGCGCACGAAGCGAGCAGCCACAGCAGCGACCACGTCCACGCGCGCGCGCTCATCGCTTCGCTCCGCGCCGTTCGCGCATGCGGAAGAACTTCACGATCGGATCCGCGACGCTGCCTCGCGTGCTGACGTCGAGAACATCGATGCGCGCCTTCTTGCACGCGTCGTCGAACCTCGCGCGCTCCATCGCGACACGGCGCTCGATCTCCGCGCGCACGCGGCGGCTCGCCGTGTCGACGACAACCAACGCGTCCGTCTCGGGATCGCGCAAGCGCAACAGCCCCGCATCGGGCAGCGACTCGCTGCGCGGATCGCGAATGCGCACGAGGATCACGTCATGCCGTTTGCCGAGCACGCGCAGTTGCCGCTCGGGAACCGGCGCGAAGAAGTCGCTGACGACGATCATCACCGCGCGCCGCCGCTGGATCCTGCCGGCGTAGTCGAGCGCCTGCGCGAGGTCGGTGCCGCGGCCTTCGTGCTCTTGCGCATACGCCTCGCGCACGAGGCGCAGCACGTGGCGTCGCCCCTTCTTGGCCGGAACGTAACGCTCGATGCGGTCGGTGAACGTCACCATGCCCGCCTTGTCGTTGTTGCGCGCTGCCGCGAACGCAAAGCAACCGCAGACGAGCGCCGCCGTCTCGCGCACCGTGCGCGCGCGCTCCTGCTCGGTGCGCGCATCGGGCGCGGCGCCAAACGTCGTCGACGGCGACACGTCGAGCACGAGCATCACGGTCAGCTCGCGCTCCTCCATGAACTTCTTGACGAACGGCTTCCCCGCGCGCGCCGTGACGTTCCAGTCCACCGATCGCACGTCGTCGCCAGGCGCGAACTCGCGCACTTCATCGAATTCGATGCCAGCTCCGCGGAACACGGACGTGTAGCCGCCGGCCATCACGTCCGTGACCATTCGATCGGTGCGCACTTGGATGCGCCGCACCTGCCGCAGCATCTCGCGCCGGTCTTCTTCGCTCGCTTCGGTCATCGACGGTCTTCGCTATGCGACGCCGCTCGCGCACAACTCACGGCACGGGGACCGTGTCGAACACCTGCTTCAGCACGTCCTCGCTGCCGATGCCTTCGGCTTCCGCCTCGTAGGTCGTCAGCACGCGATGGCGCAACACGGGATAACCGATCGCCTTGACGTCCTGCGGCGTGACGAAGCCGCGGCCTTGCAAGAACGCGCGCGCGCGCGATGCGCGGGCGAGGCTGATCGAAGCGCGCGGCGACGCGCCGTAGAGGATCAGCGGCTTCAACTTCTGCAGGCCGAAGTCCTCGGGTTTGCGCGTCGCGAACACCAGGTTGACGATGTAGTCCTTGACCTTGTCGTCGAGGTAGATCGAGTCGAGCAGCGCGCGGCACGACAGCAGCGCCTGCGGCGTCGTCGCGGCGCGCACTTCGTGCTTCTGCGTGAGCGACGCCATGCGGTCGATGATCTTGCGTTCGTCTTCCTTGGTCGGATAGCCGACGACGATCTTCAGCAAGAAGCGATCGACCTGCGCCTCGGGCAACGAATAGGTGCCTTCCTGCTCGACCGGGTTCTGCGTCGCGAGCACGAGGAATGGATCGGGCAAGCGCCGCGTCTCGCCGCCGAGCGACACCTGCCGTTCCTGCATCGCCTCGAGCAACGCCGACTGCACCTTTGCTGGCGCGCGATTGATCTCGTCCGCGAGCACGAAGTTAGCGAAGACCGGGCCTTCCTTGACGCTCCACTCACCGCTCTTCGGGTTGTAGACGTGCGTGCCGACGAGGTCCGCGGGCAGCAGGTCCGGCGTGAACTGGATGCGATGGAACTTGCCGCCGATCGCCTGCGCCAGCGACGACACGGCAAGCGACTTGGCGAGGCCCGGCAAGCCCTCGAGCAACACGTGGCCGTCGGCCAACAACGCCACGAGCAGCCCTTCGATCAACTGCTCCTGCCCGACGATCACCTGCTGCAGCGCATGGCGAACGGCGTCGAAGACCTTGGCTTCGACTTGGATCTTCTGGGCGATTGCAGCGACGTCGGTCATGGGCGTTTCTTTTGAGTCGTCGGAACGAAAGTGCGCGAAGACGATACCGACGGCAAAAGACTCCTCAACGCTGAGGATGCGCCATCACCGCAAAGCGCCGGACGGTCGCATCGCAAACATCTGCTTGCGCTGCGCGAACGCGACGCCCGGCAGCGCCGCTGGCTCGCCGCGTCGCCGCGCGAACGCAGCCTTCGGACCGCCTTCTTCCTGGGCCCATGTGCGCGCGGTCGCTTCATCGCCAGCAATCGCGATCGCGGCAAGCTCTTCGCACCACTGCGCCGACAGCTCGGCAAACCGACGGAGCGCCTGCTCGAACGCGGCAAGGTCGACATCGGGCGACGCGGCGCGCAGCGCCAAGGCCGACGCCGGCTCGACGCCGATGGCCAGCGCCATCGCGCGCACCGGCTGCTGCTCGCGCTCGGCCATCAGCACCGACGATTGCGCCCGCAACAGCCAGAACCCCAGCAAGAACACGACGGCAAACGCCGCCAAGACCGGCCAGGATCCCGCCGGTCGATTGCCTGCGACCGGTGTGCTCAACGGCCCTGAGCGGCGCGCTCGCCTTCGTAGAGTTCGCGGTAGCGCAGCGCGATCGTCTCGCGCACTTCGCGCGGAGTCGTCGTCGTCAGCGTGCCGTAGTCCTCGCCCGACTGCTGGCGCAACACCGCGGACGCGAGCACGCGAATGCGGCCCTGCTCCGCGTCGACCATGAGCCGCGCAAGCTCCGGCAACGAACCAAGGTTCTGCGGCGCAGCGAGCTGCTCCTCGACGAGCACGTGCGGGATCTTGTCGCGTTCGAGCGCCTGCATCAGCCACTTCCACTGCGGCTCTTGGCGATGGTCGCGATACCACGCATCGAGCGCGTAGACCGGATCCGCGACCGTGTCGAGATCGAGGCCCGTGGTGCCCGACAACATGCCGGCGACCAGGATCGGCTCGTGCCGACGTTGCAGCAATTCGACGAGGTCCGGCACCGACTGTGGGTCCTGCCACGACGCGAGCATCAAGACGATCTCCGTGCGCACCTCTTGGTTCTTCGTCTGCAGTTGCTTGCGCAGCGCAGGCACCGCCAAGGCCTGCCCCATCTTCGACAGGTAGATCCGCGCCAACTCGGCGTTCGGCTGCCCGATGCTCGCTGCGAGAATCGTTGCGAGCTGATCCGCGGCGCGTTCGTCGCGCAATTCACCGAGGCCGCGCAACGCCGCGTCGCGATCCGCCACCACCGGCGAAGCGAGCGCGCGTTGCAGCAGCGAGAACACGCCCTCGCCGCCGATCTTGCCGATCGCAAGCAGCGCGTCGCGGCGCAAGAACGCGTCGGTCTGCTCGTCGAGAATGCGCTGCTGCAGCAACTCGCGCGCAGCGGACAGGCGCAACTGCCCGGCGGCAAACACCGCGGCGCGGCGCAGCGTGGGATCCGCGTCGTCGAACAACTTCAACAACGGTTCCTGCGCGCGGACGTCGCGCACGGCGACCGCTTGGTCGATCGCGGCGCGGCGAACTTCGACGCTCGCGTCCGACAGCGCTTGCAGCACGCGGTCGGCGCCGAGCACCGTGAACACGCGGTCGATCGACGCGCGGTTGCGCGAAGTCTTGCGCGCCACGAGGTCGACGCATTCGCGCCAGACCGCGTCGCCAGGCGTTCCCGCCGCAAGCTCGCACAGCACCATCTCTTCTTCGCCGAACTGCGGCGCTTGCTCGACGAGTTGCAGCATCGCGCGACCATCGGCCTCGCTCGCGACTTCATTGCGCCGATCGAGCGTCAACATCCACGCAAGCACCAATTGCTTCTGCACCGGAGTGCACAGCGGCCAAACGCGCACTGCGCGCCGCAGCGAGCGCCGCGACAGTTCCGTCGGATCATTCTGCGCGAGGCGCGCGCGACGCTCCGACCGCCAGAACGCGCCGCGCTCCGGCTCGTCGGTGGGATGCCGCAAGAGTTGCCAGAACTCCTGCTCCGCCGCGCGGTCGACGATGGCAACCAGCGCCTCGAACGCAGGCACCGCCTGCACGGGCGCAGAAGCCTGCGTGCGCGCGTCGCCGACGGACAGTTCCAGCGTGCGCGCGATCGGCGCGCCAGTCGGCGACTGGATCGCGCCCGGCTGCATGAACCCGCTCTGCTGCAGCGACAGCGTCAGCTTCTGCATCGTCTCCGCGTCGACGATGTATTCGAGCGCGCTTGCGATCGGCGGCAGGTCCGCGAGTTGCTCGCCGAGAATGCGCACCGTGCGGCGCTCGTCGCGCAGCGTGATCAACGCGAGCCCAGCCTGCTCGGGCTTCAGGTCGAGCCGCGAACGCAAGCCGGCAAACTCCTTCTGCGCTTCCTTCCACCAATCGCGCCACGTCACCGTCTCCGCGCCCGTGCGCCCGGTGAGTCGCTGCAGCGTCAAGTCGGCCGGGGCGCGCAGCAGCTCGTAGTTCGGCACGAAGTTCGTCGACGCAACGACGTCGAGCAGCGCCGAGACGACCGCAGCGTCTTCGACTGCGTCCGCCTTGCCGTGGTAGCACATGCGACCGAGCGCGACAGCAGCGAGGCTCTTCGCAATCGGATCGACGCCCTTCAGCGCGGCTTCGAGCGACGGCGCCGACGCATCCTTGGGCAGCTGCGTTCCATCGACGTCGTGGCTCGCGACAAGGAACGCGGCGTAGTGGTACGAACGATCGATCGCTGGGCCATCGAGCAACGTGAAGAGGTCCGCCTTCGCGTCCGCAAAGCGACGCTGCAGCGCAGCGCACGCGGCGCCCGCCACCGTCGGCTCCTTCGTCAGCAGTTGGCAGAGTCGTTGGCGCGCGCGCGCGTCCGGCACGGCGGCAAGCAGCTCCACGCCCGACAACCGGAAGTCGAGTTGCTGGTCATCGACCAACTCGAGCGCGAAGTCCAAGTCCTCGGCAGTGGCGTTGCGCGCGAGGATCTCCGTCGCCGCGCGACGTGCGCCAGCAATGCGACCGCGCACGCACGTGCGCAGCGCCGCGCCGCGATCCTGCCCCTTCAGCGCCGCCATTGTCTCCATCATGTCGCGCGTCGCGTCGCCGACCGGGCGCGCGAGCAACTGGAACTGGATCTCGTCCGCGATCCGAACGGTGGCGAAGCGGCGCGCTGCCACCATCAACTCCTGCAGTTCGCGCGGCATCGCGGCCGGCAGGCGCTGCAGGATCAGCATTTCGACGTCGGGAAACTCCTGCGCCATCGTCTGCAGCGTGCGCTCCACTTCGACCGGTGCCTCGCGCAGCTTCGCGACGAGGCGCACGAAGCGCTCGACCTCGGACACTGGCCGCTGCACCGCGGACGTCTCGCGCTGCGCGTTGTCCGCCTTCGGCAGCACCAGCGACGGCTTGCGCGGAATCTGCGGCGTGACGAGCAGCGACGAGAGGACGAAGACAGCGTTTGCGATCATGGTCGGTCGAATGCGCGCACCGTGGCGGCGACGCGGGTTCGGCCAGGACAGCCGAGCGGCGCGCCGCGCAGGATCAGAGGGCGCAGCAGCGTAGCGGGCAAAGGGGCGGCCATGCAGCGGCGACCGGGGAGTTCTGCCAATGGATGTCGGCGCACAGCAATGCGCGGCGCAATACGGCGATCGCTCGTGGCGGACTACATGCCGCCATCACTTCCTGGTTCGCAGGATCAGCTTGCCCTTGCCGCCGCCCGGCAGCGGAACGGGCGCCAACGCCTCCGCGGCGTCCAGCAGCGCTGCAATGTCCGGATCCAGCAGTTGGCGCGCGGACTCCAACTCGACGAACTTGGCCATCTTGCCAGCGCCCTTCAGCAGCTTCTTCGGGTCCGGCAGTTTCGGTCCGCCATGCACGTAGAGGCGCACGCTGTCCGCGCGCGCGTCGATCGCGACGATGCCATCGATGCCGCGATCCGACGGCGCGTAGGAGAGGACGGTGTGGCTCTTGTAGTCGTAGGCCAACTCGTTGGCGGTCGGGAAGCGCTTTCGCACCGCAGCCCGGATCGCACGAACGAGCTTCTGCTGCTGGCCGTCGAACCGTTCGAGGCATGAACGCAGCACGGCCGCCGGCGAGGGATTCTGGTCCACGGTCTTCTTGCGCATGAGCAGTTGCGGAGAGTCAGGGACGCGGGTCGTAGCCGATGCCCCGCAAGATCGTGAGCGCGAGAACATCGTTCGCGCACATGGGACAAGAAGCTCCGCGCCAAGTTCGCGGCGCAACGCAGCAATGCGCGGCCCACTTCTCGCTCCCATCAAAACCAGGTGCGCGCCACGATGCCGCCCCCTTGTCGCCCGCACCTGTTCGCGTCCACCTCGCGCTGCTGACCGTCTCGCTGTTCTTCGGCGCCAACTTCGTGCTCACGAAGGAACTGCTCGCCACCGTGCCGCCCGCAGCGTGGGTCGCATTCCGCGTGCTGTCCGCGTCGGCGCTGCTGTTGCCGATCGCGATATGGGCAGGCCGAGGACCGGTGCCATTGCGGCTCTGGCCGTGGCTCGCACTCGCGTCGTTGCTCGGCGTGTTCGGCAACCAGGTGCTGTTCACCGAGGGCCTCGCGCGCACCACGCCGTCGCACTCGGTCGTCATCAATGCGTGCATCCCGACGTGGACGCTGTTGCTTGCGGCAGCCTTCGGCCAAGAACGGCTCGCCGCGCGAAAACTGGCGGCAGTCGGGCTCGCGCTATTGGGCGTCGCATGCCTGCTTCGCGTCGATCGCATGCTGGCGGACGGCGAACAACTGTCGCAGCAACAGCTCGTCGGCGACGCGCTCTCGCTGTGCAACGGCCTCGCGTTTGCGATGCACCTCGTGGTCATGCGCCGCATCGCGGGCCAGATCGACAGCTTCCGAGCGACGGGCATGTTGTTCTTGTTCGGCGCGATGACGATCCCGCTCTACAGCGGCAGCGCGATCAACGCGCACAACCTCGAACTCGCCACGACGCCGCCAGTGCTGTGGTTCTGCTTGTTCGGCGTGCTGTGCGCGACCGTCGCCACCTACCTGCTCAACAACTGGGCGCTGCGGCAGACGACGACATCGACCGTGGCGCTCTACATCAACGCACAGCCGCTGGTCGCCGCCTCGCTCGGCGCGGCGATGGGCCACGAGCTGCCGGACTGGCGCTTCTTCGTCGCGTTCGCGTGCGTGAGCCTCGCCATCTTCGTTCAGTCGAGAGCGCGATGACGAATGCGCACAAGCGGCGAGCAGTCGCTCCCAACCGCTGGTGATTTGCTCGACCGCTTCTATCGTCAAAGCCACACGATGAGCACCCTGGAGATCGGCGCGAGCCTCACTGTCACTATCGAGAAGCTCGCCTTCGGCGGCTTTGGCATCGCGCGCCACGAAGGCATGGCGCTGTTCGTGCCGTTTGGCGCGCCCGGCGACACGCTGCGCGTCGAAGTCACCGAGATCGACAAGCGCCACGCGATGGCCAAACTCGTCGAGGTGCTCACTCCGTCGCCGCATCGCCGCGAGCCCAAGTGCAAGCACTACGGCCAATGCGGCGGCTGCCACTTCCAGCACATCGACTACCAAGAGCAAGTGCGGCAGAAGGCGGGATTCGTCAAGGACGCGCTCGTTCGCATGGGCGGCATCGATTGGCAAGGCGACGTCCCGATCCACGCGGCCGGCGAGTGGCAATACCGCGCTCGCACCCAGATCAAGGTCGAGCACCGCGAGATGGGGTTCCATCGCGCGTTCAGCAAGCACGTCGTGGCGATCGAGGAGTGCCCGGTGCTCGTGCCCGAACTCGAGCAAGCGATCCCCGAGTTGCGCGCGGCGCTGCAGCGCGTGCCGCAAGGCGAGCGAGTGCACCAGATCGAAGGCGCATGTGGCGTGGATGGCGCGAGCTGGGCGCCCGACCTGCCCGGGATTCGCAAGGACCTCGTCGAGCATCGCGTGCTCGGCTTCTCGTACTTCGTCGAGCCGGAGAGCTTCTTCCAAGGCAACCGCCTGCTCGTCGAGCAGCTCGTGGGACACGCGGTCGAAGGCGAACGCGGCGGGCTCGCGTTCGATCTCTACGCCGGTGTCGGCCTGTTCACGCTGCCGTTGTCGCGCAACTTCGCGCGCGTTGTCGGCGTCGAAGACGAACGACGCGCAGCCACGCTCGGCCGCGTCAACGTCAAGCAGAACCAGTGCGACAACGTGCACTACTACCGGGAGACGACCGAGCAGTTCTTGAAGACCAACAAGCAGCGCCCGGACCTGCTGTTGATCGACCCGCCACGCGTTGGCGCAAAGCGCGCGCTTCCGCAACTGCTCGCGCTGCAGGCCCCGCGCATGGTCTACGTCTCGTGCGACCCCACCACGATGGCGCGCGACCTCAAGGACCTGATCGCAGGCGGCTACGACCTCGAGTCGGTGCACGCGTTCGACATGTTCCCGCAGACCTACCACGTGGAATGCGTGTCGAAGCTGCGTTGGAGGAACGCGTGATCGAAGATCGCTACGTCGACGTCGGAACGGCGCGCATCGCCGTTCGACTCGCGGGCGAAACCGCGCGCGGCATTGCGAACAGGCCGCTCGCGTTGTTGGTGCACGGCTATCCGCTGTCGTCGCACATGTGGCTCGCGGCGCTCAACAGTCCGCTTGCTGAACAACGCACGCTGTGCGCAATCGACTTGCGCGGCCACGGCCGATCGCCGTGGGCGTTGGACGAAACGCACACGATGGAGCTGTTTGCGGACGACCTCGCAATGGTCGCGCGCACGCTGTCGGACGATCCGGTCGACATCGTCGCATTGTCGATGGGCGGCTACGCCGCGCTCGCGATGTGCGAACGCCACCCCGCTGCGATCCGTTCGCTCGCACTCGTCGACACCAAGGCGACTGCAGACACGGACGCCGCCAAGGAAGGCCGCCGAGCGATGGCAATCGGCGTGCTCGAGCACGGCCGCCCGTGGCTTCGCGCGCAGATGCTGCCGAAGTTGTTGGCGGACGCCGCCAGCCCCTCGGTGCGCGCGCAACTGACGTCGATGATCGAACGCACGCCCGTGGAGACGATCCTCGCCGACCTCGCCGGAATGGCGCAGCGTCCCGACCGCACGGAAGTCCTCGGCTCGGTCTCATTCCCTGTGCGCGCAGTCGTGGGCGCGCTCGACGCGCTGACGCCCATCCGCGACGCCGAAGCGATCTGCCGCGCAGCGAAGGCTCGCGGTTCGCTCGCGGTGATCGATGGCGCAGGCCACATGGCCCCGATGGAGAAGCCCGCGGAGTTCGCGGACGCGATCCTGGCGTTCTGGCACAGCCAGCGGACGAACTGATCCCGCTACGGCAGCCCGAGCGAGCAGACTTCGACGCGCCCGCACACCCGAGGCCCTTCGCGCAGCGTCATGCCGACCTTCTCGGCCTCGAACGTGACCGTCACGTCGGCGAGGAATGCTGCGCCGAGGATCTCGCCCGTGTCGCCGTGCAGGCCAGACGGGATGTCGACCGCGAGCTTCTTGCCGCGCTGCCCATTGGCGAACGCGATCCACTGCATCGCGACTTCATCGAGTGGCCGCGACAAGCCGGTGCCGTAGAGCGCGTCGATCACGACTGCGGATCCCACCGCGAGCGGATCCGGCAACGCGCCGATCACGACCGGATAGCCCGCATTGCGCAGGATGCGCAATTGCAGCGCTGCGTCGGGCGCGCGCACGGCATCGGGCTCGCGCAACAGATGCACGAGGCAGCGCTCGCGGCCGAGATGGCGCGCAGCCGCAAGGCCGTCGCCGCCGTTGTTGCCGGGGCCGCACAACACGAGAAACCGATCCCCCATCGCCTGCGCCGCATCCGCGACCGCGCGCGCCGCGTTCTCCATCAGCAGCATCGTCGGCATGCCGAGCCGCAGCGCTGCGTCTGCGTCGATCGCGCGCGCTTGTTCGACCGTGATCGTGGATCGCTTCGTCACGACTGCTCCTTGCTCACGGCGTCGCGCACTTCCTGCAACAGCGCGAGGTCCTCGATCGGGTCGAGTGCGCGCAGGTCCGAGAACCCGCTCTGCTGCGTGCCGAGCAACTCGCCGCTGCCGCGCAAGCGCAGGTCGATCTCCGCGAGCTCGAAGCCATCGCGCGACTTCGTGAGCGCGGCCACGCGCTCGCTCAAGTTGCCGCACGCAATGCACAAGCCGACGCGCGCGCCGCGACCGACGCGGCCGCGCAATTGATGCAGCGTCGCGAGGCCGAAGCGATCCGCGTTCACGATCACCATGCGCGTCGCCTCGGGCACGTCGACGCCGACTTCCAGCACGGTCGTGCCAACAAGCACGTCGCAGTCGCCGCGACGGAACGCCGCCACGGCCTCTTGCTGTTCGCTCGCCGCCATGCGCCCGTGCACGAGGCGACAACGGAACTGCGCGCGCAGCGCGTCGTGCATGCGCACCGCAGAACCCTTCTCGCCGTCTTCGCCGACTGCAGGGCACACCACGTAGACGCGGCCGCCACGGCGCACGGCGCACTCGATCGAGCGAACGACGCGCGGCCACTTCTCCGCGGGCTGGTGCACGGCGCGCGGCAACGGACGACCGTGCGGACGCTCCCGCAAGGACACGATGTCGAGGTCGCCGAACAGCGACAGTGCGAGCGTGCGAGGAATGGGCGTCGCGGTCATCACGAGCACGTGCGGATCGCGCCCCTTGGCGACGAGCTGCATGCGTTGGCCCACGCCAAATCGATGCTGCTCGTCGACGATGACGAGGCCAAGTCGCTCGAACGCGGAGTCGTCGGAGAACAGCGCGTGCGTGCCAAACCAAATGCGTGGCCCAGGCTGTCGCATCGTGGCTGCGAGCACCTTGCGCGTGCGCGCGTCGAGGCTGCCCGTCAGCAAGTGCACGCGCACATCCGAGCCTTCGAGCCATGCCGACACGGCGCGACAGTGCTGCTCGGCGAGCAACTCGGTCGGAGCCAAGAACGCGACCTGCGCGCCGCGAGCGACGACCGCGAGCGCGGCCGCCACCGCAACTGCGGTCTTGCCGGTGCCCACGTCACCTTGCAACAGCACGCCCATCGGCGACGGACCGCGCAACTTGCTCCAGATCGCGCGCACCGCGCGATCTTGCTCGCCCGTGAGCGCAAACGGCAATCGCGCACGGATGCGCTGCTCGACCGCGTCGTCGACGGCAAAGGTCTCCGCCATCCTGCCGCATCGACGCGCGCGCGCCGCCGCGACCTTCTCGAACAAGGCGACCGCTTCTCGAACTGCGAAGTGCGCGCGCGCGCGTTCGTGCTCGGCAACGTCGCTCGGCCGATGCATCGCGAAGAACAGGCTCTTGCTGTCGAACCCAAACCGCGACAGCGCTGCGGGCAACGGTGGCATCGCGAACGCATCCCAGTCCGCGCGCGTCAGGGCGGCAGCGATCCACTGCTGCACCTTGCTCGCGGCGATGCCGTCGAGTTCTGGATACCGCAGTTGCACGCTCGCATGCGCCGCGTGGCTGCGCGCAAGGACCTTGGCGGCCTGCATCACGTAGCGCTTGCCCTTCTTCTGCAGCGTGCCTTCGACGGCGCGCTCCTGGCCCGCCGGATACGCGTTCTTGAGCCAGGGCTGGTTGAAGAAGTGGCACTCGAACGCGCCGCCCGAGGGCGCGTCGAACACGACGGTCACCATCGCGCGGCGACCGGGCAAGAACGCAAGCCGTGCCGTGCGGACGACGCCTGCGATGCGCACGAGCTGGCCCACGTGCTCCTCGTCGGGCGCGGCGAGTTCGGCGAGTTCGCGGCAGCGGCGCGGAAAGAACGACAGCAGGTCGAGCAGGGTCGCGATGCCATGCTCCGCAAGCCGCGCTTCGGTCTTCGGCCCGATGCCGCCGAGCGGGCGCAGCGACCCCTGCAAGGGAAGGCGCGCAGGTTCGGCTTCGACTGCGTCCGCAGCCAAATCCTCTGCGCGCTCTGGGCCGTTCGTCACGAAGGCTTGTGTAGAGACTGCGCGCGTTTTGTCCATGCGACCGCCGCATCCGTCGCGCGGGACGCGCCGCCACAGCCAAGCGCAGCATCGCTCGCTCGCACGGCCTCGCCGTGCGCGCTACCGTTCTGCACCGTGGCTGACGCTCCCGACAGTCTGTTTGCTCCGTTCCTCCGCTATGGCTTCGACCGCGCGCTGCTGGCGCGTTGGCAGACGGATGTCGCCAAAGGCCGACTCTCGAAGCAAGGCAACCTCGTGACCGGCGAGTTGCTCGCGCCGCCGCCGAAGACGGTCAAGGAGCTGCCCGGATCGAGTTCGAAGGCTCGAGCTGATTTGCATGCGCTCGGAGTCGCTGCGTTCCAGAAGGGCGAAGTCGGCATGGTCGTGCTGAACGGCGGCATGGCGACACGCTTTGGCGGCGTCGTGAAAGGCGTCGTCGACGTGCTGGGTCGCGGCAAGTCGTTCTTGGCGCTGGTCATGGCCGACGTGCATCGCGTGCAGAAGCTCTACGGCGGCAAGGTGCACGTGTACCTGATGAACAGCTACGCCACCGACGAAGCGACCAAGGCGCACTTCGCGCAACACGGCAACTTCGGCCTCGACGCTGGGCAGATACATCACTTCACGCAGTTCGTGTCGGTGCGCATGGAGAAGAACGGCGAGCTGTTCCGCACCGCGGATGGCGGCGTCTCGGCGTATGGCCCAGGCCACGGCGACTTCCCCGCTGCATTCCGTGGATCGGGTTGCCTCAAGCAGTTCCTCGGCGCCGGCGGCAAGTGGCTGCTGGTGCGCAACGTCGACAACCTCGGTGCGCGCCTCGATGCCGACATGGTCGGCGCGCACATCGCGAGCAAGTGCGAGACGACCGTCGAAGTCGCGCCGAAGTGGCCCGAAGACGTCGGCGGCGCGCCATACCTCTACGAGGGCAA
>CAIYFF010000570.1 GCA_903925435.1 uncultured Planctomycetota bacterium
CGATCGCTGCGAAGGAAGAGCTTCGCTACTTGTCGCCGCGCACGCGATCGAGGAATCGCTTCTCGTCGGGCTTCAGGCGTCGCGAGGGCAATCGCCACACACGCAAGCGCGACACTTCTTGCAGCAGCGTCGCGATCCAATCCTCGCGCTCGCCGAGGATCTTGGGGAGGTTGCGGTGCTCGCCCCACTTCGCATCCATCTCGCCAGTCAGCGCACGCACTTCGTCGCGCATCGCGAGCATCAGGTCGAGCAACATCGCAACGAGATCGCCGTCATGGCCGCCCGCAAGTCGACGGGCCAGCAGGGGCATCAGTTCGCGCAACTGCTCAGGCGGGGCCGACTGGAACCACGGGGATCGCACGAGTTCGCGCGCGAAGCGCTCGGGATACCAACGCGCAAGCACGAGCAGGCGATTGCGTTCGCCCAGCTCGTCCTTCCACGTCTTCGCCTTGCGGATCGACCCATGGCCGATGTGCACGCAGTGCGCCGATGGCACGTAGAGCGAACGCCAACCCTTGTCGCGCAGCGCGAGCGCGAGGTCGACGTCCTCGTAGTACATGTGGAACGACTCGTCTTGACCGCCCACTTCGCGCCAAGCCGCAGTGCGGAACAGCGCGCAGCAACCCGACACGCCGAGCACCGGATGCGGCTCGCCGCCGCGCGCGTCGTCTGCTGCACCTTGGTCGCGATCATGCCAATAGAGGTCGTCTCGCTCCGCGATGCCCGTCGTGCAGATGCGGCCATCCGGGAACGTGATCTTCGGCGCGGCGGCAGCAGCGCGCGGGTCTGCGTCGAGCGCGTCGACCAACGTCTGCACGCAGCCGGGGTCGAGCGTCGCGTCCGTGTTGAGCAGCAGCGCGTATTCGCCTGCTCGCGCGACGCCTTGGTTGTTGGCGCGCGTGTAGTTGTTGCGGTCCGTGCGCACGGCCTCGACCTCGGGGAACTCGCTCGCGAGAAACTCGAGCGACCCGTCCGTCGATCCGTTGTCGAGCACGATGGCTCGCACCCCGCCGCGCACTTCTTGGCGAGCGATGGAGCGAAGGCAGTCGGCGAGATACTCCTTGCCGTTCCAGTTCACGACGACAACGAGCACGCGCGCAGAAGCGCTCATGCAATGCCTGCCTTCGCAACCAAAAGCTCACGGTAGAGCCGTTGCAGGTAGCGGACATCCGCGAGCACGCTGGGGATCGCTTCCTTGCGCGACAGCTTCGCGAGCAACGAGGACGATCGTGACAGGCGCTCGAGCGCCTTCGTCAACTGCGCAGCGTCGCCGGCTTCGAACAAGAGGCCGTTGTGGCCGTCGCGCACGATCTCGGACAAGCCGCCGAGTCGGCTCGCGATCACGGGCAGCCCGAAGTTGAGCGCCTCGAGCGCGGTGAACGGAGTGTTCTCGTGCCACAGCGAAGGGACCGCGACGCAATCCAATCGCTGCAGCGTCTCGCCCAACTGCGTCGGCTCGAATCGACCCTCGAACACGATGCGAGGATCGTCGCCCGCGAGAGAGCGCAGCTCCTTCGCATAGCTCGGATGCGTGTCGAGGTCGCCAAAGACATGCAACGCGATCCCCTTCCGCTTGCTTCCGCGCACCGCCTCGATCGCGACATGCACGCCCTTGTGCCGCGTGATCGAACCGATGTAGCCAATGCGCAACTTGCCATCCGTTCGATCGCGCGCCGCGTCGGGACGCGCAGAGCCGCGCGACGGATCGAGTCCGTACGGCAGATGAAGGATGCGGCCCTCAGGGAAGCCCTGCGCCTCGAACACGCCTTGCAGGAAGAGTGACGGCGCGATCACCGCGTCAGCGCGTTCGAGTTCTGCGAACATCGCAGGCTTGCGCGCGATCAGCGCGTGTGCGCGACGTGCAGGCGTAGGCGCGAGCCCGCCCGAAGGCGGCGCTTCATTGCACAGCGGAGCGAGCAGCGGCCGCAAGCCAGCCGAATCGACCGCCTCCGCGAGCGCTGGGTCGATGCACGAGATGCAGCCGAAGCCTCGATCCGGCGGGCCGTCACACAGCGATCCGTCGCGCCGTAGCAGCAAG
>CAIYFF010000571.1 GCA_903925435.1 uncultured Planctomycetota bacterium
CGATTCCGTCGCCACCAGCGCGCGCGCCCTTGCCGCCCGAGCCGCGTCGCACCGTGAGCGACCGGATGCGCACCGGGTAGCGATGCTCGGTCTCCTCCACCGGCGTGTTGCGCGTGTTCGTCATGTGCGTCTGCACCGCCGAGCGGCCCGCGCGATTGGGGCCAGCGCCAGCGCCGCCGGGCAGCGTTTCGTAGAACGCGAACTCCGCGCCGTCCTTGCCGATCCCGCCCATCGACAGGTTGCTCATCGTTCCCGCCGAGCACGCGGGAATGCGGCCGCGCACAGCCTTGCCGAGCGCAGACAGGCAGACGTCGACGAGGCGCTGGCTCGTCTCCACGTTGCCGCCGGCGACCGGCGCTGGCTTGATCGGGTCGACGAGCGAGCCGGGCCGCGTCACGACCGAGAACAACCGGAACAGGCCGTCGTTGGTCGGCAAGCGCTCGGGGCACAGGCAGCGGATCGCATACGCGCACGCGGCGAGCACGACGCTGCGGTTGGCGTTGATGCCACCCTGCGCCTGCGCAGAGCTCTTCGTGAAGTCGAACTGCAAGCTGCGTCCGTCGTTCTTCAGCGCAAGGTCGATCCAGAACGGGCCGTTGCCCTGGCCGTCGTCTTCGAGCGCGTCGCGAAAACGGAACGTGCCGCGAGCGACCGGCTGCAGCGCGGCGCGGCCTTCGCGCTCGGCGTAGTCCATCAGATGCTGCGCGTAGCGATGCAACTCCTCGCGCCCCCACTCGGCTTGCAGCGCGAGCAAGCGATCGGCGAGCCGCCGCAAGCTCGCTTCTTGCGCCGCGAAGTCGAGCTTGCGCTCTTCCTTGCCGCGCACGTTCGCAAACAGCAGGCGCGCGATCTCGTGGTTTGGTTGTGAGCGGCGCCGGAACAACACCGGCGGGATCACGAGCCCTTCACCATAGAGGTCGCGCGCGATGCCCATCGAGCCCGGCGTCGCACCGCCGATGTCGGCGTGGTGCGCGCGCCCCGACAAGAACCAATCCGGCTTGCTGCGGCCCTTTGCGAACACCGGCGCAATCATCGTCACGTCGGGCAGGTGCGTGCCGCCTTCGTAGGGATCGTTGAGCACCGCGACATCGCCGGGCTCGAAGTCGATCGCCGCGCGCGCAGCAGCGACCGCATCCGCAGCGCTGCCGAGGTGCACCGGGATATGCGCCGCTTGCGCGACGAGGCGCCCGTCGCGGTCAAACACGGCGATCGAGAAGTCGCGCCGTTCGCGGATGTTTGGACTCACGGCGCTCTGCTGCAGCAGGAGTCCCGCCTCTTCGCACATCGCCGCGAGCAGGTGGTGGCAGACCTCCAGTCGGACGGGATCCGGTCGCTTCATCGGGGCGCAGAGTCTACGTGCGCATCGCGATCGAGCCCAAGAATGGCTGCGGCCGCGCCGACCCCGAGGGATCCGCGCGGCCGCGCAGGACTGCTGGACTACAGCGCGTGCTTACTTGCCGCCGCCGCCGCCGCCGTTGCCGCCGCCGCTGCCGCCAGCGGGGGCGCCGCCGCCCTCACCACCGCGACCGCGACCACCGCCGCCTGCGCCGCCGCGACCGCCGCGTTGCGGCATCGACTCGCGGACCTTGTCGAGCACCTTCTGGGCGTCTTCGAGCTTGCCCTCGTCGAGTGCCTTCTGCAGCGCGGTGAAGTTCTCTTCCATCGACTTCGCGCCTTCCGGGTTCGACTCCTTCATGCGCTCGATCATGCCGGACATGCGCTCCATGCCCGTCTTGAACTGCGTGAGCTCCTCAGCCGTCATCTCCGTCAGCTTCTTGCTGCCGAACATGCCGCCGCGCGCGCCGCGACCGCCAGGGCCGCCGGCGCCAGCTTCGCCGCCGCCTTGCTCCAGGCGCGCGATCTGACG
Organism: uncultured Planctomycetota bacterium; assembly: GCA_903925435.1. Taxonomy (GTDB): domain Bacteria; phylum Planctomycetota; class UBA1135; order UBA1135; family UBA2386; genus SXPK01. The sequence goes on from CAIYFF010000571.1 coordinate 1,868, forward strand.
CTGCAGGCGCGTCGCCGCCTCTTCATCGCCGGACGCCTTCGCCTCTTCGAGCTGCTTCTTGAGATCCGCGAGCCGCTGCGCGTTGTCGCCACCAGACTGCCCTGCCGGACGAGTGCCGCCTTCCGCAGGCTTTTGCGCGGCGGGAGCGGCGACGGCGACCTTGCCGAGCTGCTTCTCGTACTTCTGCGCAAACGCCTTCGCCTCATCCGTCTTGCCCGCGCGCGTGAGCAACTCGAACTGGAACTGCGCCGCGCGGCCGACCAGCGGGTGCTCCGGGGCGGCCTGCAGGAACTTGTCGTACAGGGTCATCGCCTCAGCGAAGTTGCGCTCGCCGTTCTGCAGCCAGTAGGCCTTGTAGAACAGCGCCTCCGAGGCGGCGGGATCCTGCGCGAGCAGGGGAAGGGAAAGGGCAAACAACGCGGCGGCGAAACGGATCTTCATGAACGTCTCCTGATCGATCTTGCGGTGAGGGCGGAAGGTTAGACCGGCAGCAACGCAGACCACAGCCCCCGCCCACGTAAAGGAATCGTCTCCCCCGCTGCGCGTCTCCTTGGCATGGAACCTGATTGCCGCACCGTGCCATCCCCCTTCCACAACGATCCTTGCCCGGAGCCTGGGCAATCTCCGCCCGCCTCGCCAACGAGCGAGGACGCGCGATTTCCGACCGATCCGCCGCCAGTTTGACCCGGCGGCGAAAGCGCGAACTCAGTTCACGACCAGAGTCGCCGCGACATTCGAGCTGCTGATGCCTGCCAGGTTGTTGGCGAGGTCCAACTCGACGACTTGCGAGTAGATGCGCAATCCCGACAGCTGGTTGGCTGGCACGAACGTGGTGTAGGAGCCAAGTCCGTTGAACGGCGACAGCAGTCCGTAGGTGAGCACAGTCGGGTTGTCGAGCACGGACAGGCCGAGCAGCGGCGACGTCGTGCCGACCGAGCCGACCACGAGCGTCCAGAGGCTGTTGCGGGTGCCGCCGAAGCTCCACGTGAGGTTGTTGCCACCCACCACTGCGCCATTGACCAGCATCGCCGTCGGCGTGGTGTCGACCACTTGCAGCGTCGCTACGTTGCTCGAGCCCGCGTTGTTGCTCGTCTGCACCGTCATCGCGCCGATCACGGAGCCGATCGGCGGGTTGAAGCGCAGCGTCGCGTCGTCAGGCGTCGTGAACACGCTCGCAAGCGGCACGCCGTTCACGAGCACTTGCGTCGTGCCGAGGAATCCCTGGCCGGAAAGCGTGACGACGCCAGGCTGGAACGACTTCACGCTCAAAGGCGCGATCGACGTGATCTGCGGCGGAATCGCTTGGATCGCAAGGCAGCCGAGCGAGTTGGCGAAGCCAGAGATCTGGTTGCGCTCGTTCTGGCTGAACGTGGTCTGCACGTTTTGGCAGCCGCCGACGCCCGAACACATGATGTAGCACGGCGGCAGCGCATCGCAGTGCTGCGCATTGAAGTTGTGGCCGACCTCGTGCGCGGTCACCGCGACGCGGCGCGTCAGGTTGGCCGTGTAGCGCGACTGCGACACGCCATACGACGAACCGAGGTTGCAGATCGCGCCGACATACGCGATGCCGATCGCGCCGCCGCTCGATTGCCCCATGGGGCGGCCCGTGAACAGGTGCGCGACATCGCGCTGCACGCCACCGCGGTTGGCGTTCCAGTAGTTCTGGAACTCCGCGAGCAGGCTGCCGGCGATGCTCGTCGTGTAGGGGTTCGACGTCGACACCGTGTTGAGCAGGATCTGCGGCACCGTGAACGTGATCTGCACGTCCGCGAGGTAGATCGCGTCCATCGCGTTGATCACGCCGGTGATGTCATTCTGCGTCGCCGTCGCATTGCTCCCGTTGAGCTGGAAGTATTGGAAGTCCGCTTCGCACGCGATCTCGCAGATGCGGTTGACGTCGAGGGACGACGGCTCTGGCACGGGAGCCGAGAGCGAGCCCGCGACGCCACACGTCCACGGCAGGTTCTGGTTGTCCGTCGTGCGGTAGACGATGTGCAGCGACTCCGCCACCTGAGGCTGGGCTTCGCGAACGGGCTGGAGCGCCCACTCGTCGCCATTGCTCATGTGCAGGATCGCCTGCACGGAGTTGTTGACCACCGTGGCCGCAACCCAACTGCCCGCGTCCTCGAGCACGACGCCGCGGTAGGTGACGTTGGCGGGGCGAGGCAACTCGCGAACACCATTGGCGTCGCGCGCCAACAGCTGGAAGCCGGGCCCACGGACGTCATGCGGCTGCAGCGCCACGCGGCGCAGCGCAGAACCCAACTCCACTTCGACGAGGATGTCGCCGTTGCCCGCGCGCACCGGGTCGACATGCTGGACCGTCGCGGCCATCACGTCGAAGGCCGCGCACAAGGACGGCGGCGCTGCGTAGGGACGACTGGTCGCCTCCTGACCGACGACAGGCAACGCGAGCACGAGGCTGAGGAGCGCGCGACCGACAGAACGGTGCGCAAACGAACCGGTGGGAGATTGGCGCTGCATGGGCGGGAGATGGGCAGGCAGATGCATCCTAGCCAGCAAGCGGACTCGGACACACCTCCCCAACCACGCCGAACAGAAAGAACACGGCCGCACGCGCGAACGCATACGGCCGGATGCATTGCCGTTCTTCGCTTCAGCGAGTCGCGCGTGCGCGTTCGCGCAAACGATCCGCCACCATCTGGCCCAGTTCGCTGCAGCGGTGCTCGCCAGCCTTGAGGCTGCGGATCTTGCCGGTCTGGATCAGCTCCGCGACCGTGCCTTCGACCTCGGCCGACGCCTTTGCTTCGCCGATGTGCTCGAGCAGCATCGACAGCGCGAGGATCGTCGCAAGCGGGCTCGCCTTGTCGGTGCCCTTGTACTTCGGCGCGCTGCCGTGGATGCCTTCGAACATCGAGACCTTGCCGGGGTGGATGTTGCCCGACGCAGCGATGCCCATGCCGCCGATCAGCATCGCGCCGAGGTCCGTGATGATGTCGCCGAACAAGTTGGTCGTGACCGACACGTCGAACCACTCGGGGTTCTTGATCATCCACATGCACGCCGCATCGATGTAAGCGTGGTCCGTGGCGATGCCCGGATACTCCTTGCTGACTTCGGCGAACGTGCGCGTCCACAGATCCTGCGCGCGCACCGCGTTGGCCTTGTCGATCAACGTGACCTGCGGCTTGTCCTTGCCGGGCTTCGGGCCGCGCTTCTTCGCCAGTTCGAACGCGTAGCGGATGATGCGCTCGGTGCAGCGGCGCGTGTAGACCATCTCCTGCAGCGCGATCTCGTGCTCCGTGCCCTTCTTCGTGTAGCCGAAGATGCCGGCGTATGCGTCCTCGGTGTTCTCGCGGCAGAACACCATGTCGATGTCCTTCGTCGTCTTGCCCTTCAGCGGGCACAGCGAGTCGTGGTAGAGCTTGACCGGGCGCAGGTTGACGTAGAGGTCGAGCTTGTGGCGCATGCCCGCGATGATCGCGAACTCGAGCTTGCCGACTTCGATGCGCGGATCGCCGATCGCGCCGAACAGCACTGCGTGCATGCCGCGGATGCGATCGAACGCCGCGTCCGGCATCGTCTCGCCGGTCGCGAGGAAGTGGTCGGCGCCGTAGGGCATCCGCTCGCGCTTCGTCTGGAATCCGTAGATCTCCTGCGCGGCGTCGAGGACGCGCAGCGCGGCGGTGACGACTTCATCGCCGATGCCATCGCCGGGGAGGACGCCAATGTCGTAGACCTTGCTCATCGTGAGTTCGAACGGGGCTCATGCCGCGCGCAGAAGAGCCTGCGGGCGCGGTTTGGGGCGAAGGAGTATGGCGAGCGGTCCGTGGCGGCGAAAGAGTTGGCCGGAACTGTGCTGCAGCGACCCGCGCATTGCGCCACAGCCTGCGCCGGATAGGAACTGTGCAGCAACTCCCGCATGGCACGCATCCACGGCCTCATCGTCCTCGCCGCAATCGCCGCCGGCACTTCGCTCTGGTTCTTCGCAACGAAAGCAGAGGAGCCAGCCCCGCCACTGCCGGAGTCGGATGCGCCGCAGCAACCTGCCAGCGCCGACACCCCGGAGGCAGCCACCTCGCGCGCGCGAGTCGACGCTGCGCCGCAATCGCAACAAGCTGTCGCGCCAACCGTAGAACCCGAGCCCGAAGCCCCACCACAGCAACAGGCCATCGACGCGTCGATCACGCTGCGCGTCTCTCGCCAGCGCGACCGCACTGCGCTGCCGCAGTTCTCGTGGCGGTTCACGTCCGAGTCGGGCGAGATCACGAAGGGAACTGGCGCGGATGGCGCAACTGCGCTGCCGATCACGCGCGGAGCACGCGGCGTATTGCTCATCGAAGCGGATGGCATGCAAGCGCACACCGAGTCCATCGCTGCGCCGCTCGCCAACATGCCATCCGCTCAGTTGGACATCTTCCTCGTCGACGCAGTGCTGCTCGCGCGCGTCACGCTGCAACTGAGTTCGACGACGCGAGAACCCGTGCAACGCGCACGGCTCGACCTGTGGCAGCTCGATGCGTCGCAAGCGGCAATCGCCAAAGACGAAGACCCCGCGCACGAACCGCTGTGGAAGCGAACGGGCGAAGACCCAAGCGGCACGTTGACGCTGCCGGAGCTCGCCGTCGGCGACTACGCGCTGCGCGCGCAACCGATCGACCAAGACGGTTTCGCGCTGCCGCTGCAACCAGCTCGGTTCCGGTTCCAGTTTCGCGGTGGCGAGAGCGTTCCACTGCGCGCCGAGTGCCTGCCAGGCTGTGTGCTCCGCATCGATTGCGCGGACGACGGCATCGCAGCCGTGCTCGTCGACATCACCACGAAGCCCTCGTTGGTGCAGGAGCCGATCCGAGTGCCGTGGCAAAGCCGCGGCAAGGACGGACGCGCAGCCTCGGGCTACGACGCTGCGATGCTGCCAGGGCGAGCCCAGTCCGCCATCGCGTTGCCTCCGGGCATCTACGTGCTTCAGGCCCAGCGCGGCGAGACGGTGATCGCGTTGCGCGAAGAACGCGTCACGCAAGACGAGAGTCGCTGGTCCATGCCATCGCTGCCGCGCTGAGCTACGGACTCAGCGCGCGCGAACGGGGCGCTCAGTCCGAGTGCGGCGGCCGATCCTCGTGCGCAGCGCCGAGCGCTGCGAGGAACCACACGAGCACAGCGCCGCCGAGCGCCGTCAGCAGCGAAAACGGCATCGCAACCAGATCCCCGATGCGCGGCAGCATGCAGACTGCGACGTAGGAGGACGTCGCCGACACGGAGCAGGTTCGCCGAGTGTGCGGCACCACCTGCCACAGCAAACCGGTCACGCAACCGGC
>CAIYFF010000572.1 GCA_903925435.1 uncultured Planctomycetota bacterium
CCACGAAAACCGCTGACTCAAAACCCCCTCACTGCCAGGCACTCCTGCGCATGTGAGTTGCACGTCGACGATCCCTGGACGCGTCTTGGGATCAAGCCAACTCTTCTCTAGTCCCCCTCGAGAAGGGGCGAGCCCGAGTTGGAAGTTTCCATTCGCGTCGGTAGTCCCCGACCGACTCGCCGAAACTCCATCGACGCAGCGCCCAACAGCCACGATGGGAGCATTCGCGACCGGCGAACCAATGTCCTTCCACACGACTCGGCCATGAAGGGTCGGCAGGCGCGTGAGCCCAAGAGTGATCCGGGGATTTGGAGCAACTAGGTCGAGCGAATAGGCATTCGACCTGCCTGGAGCTTCGACGATCCAATGCGTCGGAGGCGCGAGCAGGGTGCCGCGCCAATCCATGGGCAATCCAGCGAACTCGAAGGCACCATTGGACTGCGTCGTCGTCTGCAAGAGCGCCGATCGGCCGGCCTCAAGCTCCCGCACCAAATCCGGGGCATCGACTGGAGGCGGTGGCCACGCACTTCTCAGTGCCAACCCAACCCCCGGTGGGGCCGGCTGTCCGTCCACGAGGACGACACCCGCAATCGATGCAGAGCCGTCGAGAATGATCTCATGACTGACGTCGAGTCGAACGGGTCTGCGGTAGGCATGCAGACCCTGGGGTGAGAACACCGCGAGCCCCCCGTCATCGGGATGAGAGGGGAATGTCGCCAGCCCGCCTGCACCCGTCACCCGCATCAAGGAGTCACGAGAGCCCGTGACCCAAACGAAGGCCGTGCAATCCGGGATGGGATTCCTTTGCGCATCAACGACTCTTACTTCGATCTTGGGTTCGGAGCGTAACTCACCTGGACTGGCTTCCGGAGGTCTCGCCGTGGAGTCCGAATCCTCATTCGGTGCGGCACTCGCAGAACTCACGTGCCCCTGCGAGTCATCTAGCTGTGGTGTTCCGTCGCGCGCGGCGAAGATTGCTATCACGACGACCACCAGCAAGAGGGCGCAGCCGATTGCATTGGCTGTTCTTGTCATGATCCACCCGCGATCGAGAAGTAATCCGGTTCAATCCGTTGACGGACAGATCGCTAGACGGTCCAGCTGCCCTTGGCAGCCCCCGCCGAATTCACCGCCCAAACGGTCTGGCCCGAACCGGGATCAATGGCGACGGTCTTGCTACCTCCAACTCCGACCACCCACACCTTGCCGGGGATGGGATTTCCCGCACTGTCCAGGACCTTCAAGGTGACAGCGTTCGGTCCACCATTGGTGACGGTCACCGAACTTCCCGTGAAGACGATTTGTTGGGACTTGATATCGCCATCGACGGACCAGTCCCCAGAAGTCTGGGCGGCCACGCTTCCAGCGGCAAGGATCAGAGTAGTGATGGCGCGAGCCGAGCTACGGACAGACGGACAGACGACCCCTCATGTGTGTCATACCTCTTTGTCGTTGGGGCGGATCACTACGAGCCGCCGAGAAAATTGACAGTATCCCAGGCGGGCATTCGGCGCAAGCACGAGAATCCGAACGCGAGCAGTCCGGTTGATGCGCGATCGTCAGATTGCGCAACCTGCCGCAATCAGCGCCTGTTCGAGATCCGCGCTCGTCGCTGCCGCAAACGCGCGCTCTTCGACATAGCACCAGCGGCCCCAGATCTCGGCGGCGCCAAGTGGATACGGAAAGTGCGGCGCAGGCGTCTCACAGGTGCGCGGATACACAAACGTCTCGCCGCGCATCGCGACGAGATTGACTGCAGCAGTCAGGCGGCCCATTTGCAGGGCAGCGATTGCCTGTGCGCGCGCTTGTGCAGCGCCTCGCACGCATAGGAGCCAGAAGGGCGCATTCTTCTTCGCGAAGGTCACGCCGTCGATGCGGGGCAGCCAGTCGGCATCCAACGGTTCTTCGCCGAGTTGGCCCAAGAACGGCATCGCCTCGTCCGTGTGGTGCGCATGTGCGCGTGCGATCGATGCTGCGGCGCCAATCGAGTTGACGAGCAGCGAACCGCCGATCGCGTCGGTCCACGACAGCGCTGCTTCGAGGAATGCCTCGTCGGGTTCGCGCAGCGGCCGTTCGCTCCAAAGCACAGTCTGCGCGCGCGCGAACGGGAACTTGTTGCCGGTCAGCGCGAGCCCATTGTCCCGCCACGACGCCTCGGCCTCGACGATCGCCATGCCGCGGTCCTTGCCAAATGCGGAACGAGCTCCGGGTCGATCGGGCCGCGACGAGCGATGGGGCAACAGCGCCAACTCTACTTCGGCGCCAAACACGCAAAGCGTGCGGCGAGCTGCTGGCGCGAACGGGACGGCGCGCTGCGCTTGGATGCGCGCGGCGTTCTGGTCGTGGACAGGGTCAGGCATCATCGTGCGCAGCGCAGTAGGGCAGTCGGCCCACTGCGCGATCGGTATTGCGTAGCAGATCGAACGCGCGTTTGCCTCGCTCACGCTGCGCCGCTACCCTTCGCGCCCCGATTCGCCGCTCTCCGCGCCGACTCTGTGGACCGCAAACCGTGGCACCCCTCAAGATCGTCTTCTTCGGCAGCAGTGACTTTGCCGTGCCGGCGATGGCGGCGCTCAAGGATGGCGGGTTTGCGCCCCAACTCGTGGTCACCAAGCCGGATGCGCCAAAGGGCCGCGGCCGCAAGATCTACGACAACGAGGTCAAGCTCGGCGCGGCGGAGTTGAGCCTGCCGTGCGCGCAGCCCGAGGATCCGCACTCGCCGGAGTTCTTGGAGCAACTGCGCGCGATCCAGCCCGACATCGGCGTCGTGATCAGCTACGGCGTGCTGCTCAAGCCATCGCTGCTGACGCTGCCAAAGCAGGGACATATCAACGCGCATGCGTCGCTGCTGCCGCTGTATCGCGGCGCGGCTCCGATCCAGCACGCGATCTGGAACGGCCATTCGGAAACGGGCGTCACGATCATGCGCATCGTCGAGAAGCTCGATGCGGGCCCCGTGTTGCTGACCGAAGTGACGCCGATCGGCGCCAACGAGAATGCCGGCGCGCTGCGCGAACGGCTTGCGGCACTGTCGGGCACGGCGCTCGTGAAGGCGCTGCAGGTCATCGCCGCTGGCAAGGCCAAGTACGAAGAGCAGGACGACAGCAAGGCGACCTACGCGCGCAAGATCGAGAAGCCCGACGGCGTGATCGATTGGAAGCAGCCTGCGACCAAGGTGGACCTGCTCGTGCGCGCGATGACGCCAAAGCCCGGCGCGCAGACGCGCCTTGGCGCCAAGCGCTTCATCGTGATGGAAGGCGTGGTCGAGCGCGATCTCTACGGCATGGGCATCCCCGGCGGCTTGCAGTCCGCGGGCGAAGAAGGGATCCGAGTCTGCACCGGCAAGGACCTCTACCGCATCACGCGCATCAAGCCCGACAACGGTCGCAACATGAGCGCTGGCGAGTTCGTGCGCGGTCACAACATTCCGCCTGACGCGCGGTTCGGCTGATCCATGGCAGCTCGCGGAGCAGCTCTGGCGACGCTGCAACTGTTTGAGAAGGGCAAGATCGAACGCGTCGGCGACGAAGTGCGCCGACTGCGGCTCGAGCCGCGCGAGGCTGCGCTTGCAGCCGACCTTGTGCTGGGCGTGGTGCGCAACGAGCGGTTCTTGGATCTCGTGCTCGAAGGGTTTTGCACGCGCGGCCTGCCCAAGGATCCGCGCACGCGCTCGGCGCTGCGCATGGGCGCTTACCAGTTGCTGCTGCAAGAAGGCATGCCCGCGCGCGCGGCCGTCTACGAGACCGTGGCGCTGCTGCAGCGCGACCAGGCGTTCGTCAACGCGGTGCTGCGGCGTTGCAGCGAGTCGATGCAGGACCGCCCCGCGGACCCAACCAAGCCGGAGACCGAGGTCGAACTGTCGCGCTCGCGCTGCTTCGTGCTCAAGCAACCTGGACTCGGCGGCGCCAAGGAGCCGCTCGCGCTGCGGCACTCGCTGCCGGACTTCCTCGTCGCGCGATGGCGCGCCGCGTATGGCGATCTCGCCGCGATGCGGATCTGCGCCGCGTCGAGCGCGCCGTCGGTCGTGTTCCTCCGCGCCTGCAATGGCATCGCGCTAGACGATCTCGCGCGCGACCTCGCAAAGGACGGCGTGCGCACCGCGCCGTCGTGCCACCCGCTCGCGCTGCGCGTCGAGAGCGGCGCGCCGTTTGGCAGCGAGGCGTTCCGTCGCGGCGCGTTTGTGGTGCAGGATCCGACCGCGATCGAAGCGGCCGAAGCGGTCGGCGCTGCGCCCGGCATGACGATCCTCGACCTGTGCGCGGCGCCTGGCACCAAGGCCACGCTGCTCGCAGAACGCGTTCGGCCCGATGGCGTCGTGTTTGCCTACGACCCCGACGAGCAGCGTAGAAAACGCATCGTCGAGAACGCCGCGCGCCTTGGCCTGCACAAGACGTTGCGCGTGATCGCTGACCCGAGCGAAGCGCCGCTCGCCGACGCCGTGCTCGCCGATGTGCCGTGCAGCAACACCGGCGTGCTGCAGCGCCGCGTCGAAGTGCGCCATCGGCTGCTGCCGACGACGTTCGCGGAGATGGCGGCGCTCCAGCGCGGGATCCTCGATCAGGCGACGCAGCGCGCCAAGCCGTCAGGCATCGTCGTGCATTCGACCTGTTCGATCGAAGCGGAGGAGAACGGCGACGTCGCGCGCGCCGCGGCGGCGGCCCATGGCCTCGTGATCGAGGCCGAGCGCCAATCGCTGCCCGAGGCGCGCGTCCGCGACGGCGGCTACTTCGCGCGCATGCGGCGCACGTGACCGCCAGCGCTTTGCATCGGTAACGCTGGAGCGAAGGGGGTTCCCGCTGCTGCGCTGCGGGGATAGAACGCGCCGCGCAATGGCCTCTCGTCCCACGTCGCGCGCTTCGGCCTCGGGTCGCAGCGGCTCCTCCAATTCGCGCGCTGCCAGCGCAGCCGCCCCGGCGTCGCAGATGCCCATGATGATCGGCATCGGCGTGGTCGCCGCGGCCGCGATCGGGTTCTTCGCGCTCAGCGGCGGCTCCACGAAGCCTGCGGGAACCCAGCAGCCGTCGACGCCCGCAGCTTCGCCCGCCGCAACGCCAGCCCCGGCGCCAGCTTCGGCACCGCTGCAACTGCAGTCCGCCAAGCAGGGCAAGACCCCCAAGGAGCCAGCGCCCGCGCTGACGCAGGCGACGCTGCAAGAGCTCAGCTCGCTGCTCGACAAGGTCACGGTGCTGCGCAACGAGTCCGTGACCGCGCGTGCCGGCGCTTCGGACAACCAGACCGCGCGCGCCAAGATGGGCGAGGCTTACGACCTGCTGCAGCAGTGGCAGCAGAAGGTCGATGCGCCGCTGCGCTGGCAGGAGAGCGCGCAGATGGAAGACTGGGCGCAGCCAGCCGAATACGTGACGCTCGAGAAGCTCTACGCCAAGTTCCAGCGACTCAACAACGAGGTCCGCAGGGGCGGCGGCGGCTAGGCCCACTTCGCCGTGCTCCTCGGCTACAACACGAACGGCCTCCAGAACCACCGCCTCGACGAGGCGTTGCGACTGTTGGCGGACGAAGGCTACGAGGCGGTCGCGCTCACGCCGGACGTCTGCCACCTGGACCCGTTCTGTGCGACGCCGCGCGAAGTCGACGCGATCGCGGCACTGCTGGCGAAGCTGTCGCTGCGACCGGTGGTGGAGACCGGCGCCCGCTTCCTGCTCGATCCGCGTCACACGCACGAGCCGACGCTGATGACGCGCGATCGAGCTGCCGTCGACCGGCGGATCGACTTCTCGGCGCGTGCCGCACGTCTTGGCCGCGACC
>CAIYFF010000573.1 GCA_903925435.1 uncultured Planctomycetota bacterium
CTTCGCGGATCGAACGGACCTGATCGTCAGCGAGGCCGTCCTTCGCAGTGAAGTAGGTCAGGCTCGTGCCGTCGTAGCGACACACGCCTTCGTTCCAGCTGCCGAACCAGAAGTTGCCCTTGCTGTCCTCGAGCATGCTGCGAACGGTCTCGAAGCGCAGCCGCGGCGGCGGACCGAGCGCAACGCGTTCGGCCGTCGATCCCGTTGCGCATGACGGCGCAACGAGCGCGCAAAGCAGCGTGGATGCTGCGGCCACCGATCGAACGCAGCCAGAAACCCTCATGAAGCGCGGCTCCATCCTCACGTGCGTCGTATCGAAGGAGCGCCGATGCATGACGACATCTTGCCGCGGATCACGCATGCGCTGCCAGACATCCGCGAATCGACGCTCATGAAACGGAATCGAGGCCTGCGCCAACCAGCGCCGCCGCCCAGTCGACAGCCTTGCAGCCCCCAGTCCCCTGGCTGCCTCGCCCTGTCCTTGGCCAAGTTCCCGCAATGGCGCACGGCGGCGCGCAGGCAGCCCACGACATCCCGAGCACCAAGCCGACTTCCACTCACGCGGGCCGCCGACCACGGTCGAAAACGACACCTGCGCGGGCACCTTCGCTCGGCGCCAAAATCCGCCCCACGACCATGCTGCTGCTCGCCTCGTTCGCCGTCTCGAGCCTCGCGCTGGGAGCGATCGGATACGTGGCGTCGGTGCGCTGGGCTCGGTTCCCCCAACTGGTCCTGCCCGCGCTGTTGGGGTTGCTCGCAGCGCACGCGGCGCTGAAGGCGAGGCCGGATTGGGAATGGGCGTGCTTCCCGTTCGCGTCCTACGCCTACGTGCAGGGATTCTGGCTGTATCCGTTGGCGACGTTGTTCTTCGGTGTCGCGGCCGGCCGATTGCCCGTGCGATGGAACCGCGTGGTCGTGTTGCTCGCAGGCTCCGCGGCGCTGGCGCACGGCGTTGCGCGCCATTCGTGGATCGCATGGCCAGAGGTCCACGGCGAACTCGTGTTCGCGGATGCGCAGCACCATCTGCGGCAGTCGACCGCCTACACGTGCGGGCCGGCCGCATGCGTGGCCGCATTGTCGCGCTGCGGGGTGCGTGTCACCGAACGCGAGATGGCGTCGCTGTGCCTCACGCGTTCGTGCGGCACGAGCCTGTTCGACCTCTACCGCGGAGTGGTCTTGTCTCTCGAAGGCAAGCCATACCGCGTCTCGATCCGCATGGTGACGGCAGATCAAGTGATGGAGCGGCGATTGCTGGTCGTCGCATCGAACCGCGGCGGCGGCCACGCGATCTGCGTCGAGGGCAACGCCATCGTTGCGGTCGTGCACGATCCGCTGCAGACGGCTGGGCAGACATGGAGCCGGCAGCGCTTGCAGCAAGACTTCTTGCCGCCGGCGATCGTCATCGAGCGATCGGATCGCGATCACAGCGAGCCCGCGGCGCCCAGATAGGGATTCGCGCATAGCGAATGGAAACTCGCCGGTAGTCGCCCGGCCGCTCGCACACTCGAGTCCCAGGCAACCCGCCTCGCCGCTACTCCGGCTCCTTCTTGCGGAGGATGCGATCCATGGGCCTGCCCTTCGCAAGCTCGTCGATCAGCTTGTCGAGGCGACGGATCTCGCGCATGGTCGGCTCTTCCACCGTTTCGACGCGCACGCCGCACACGACGCCCGTCACGAGTTCGCGCAGCGGATTGGGCCGCGGCGCCTTCTCGAAGAACGTCAGGAAGTCCGATTGCTCGCGGATCTGCTTCTCGAGGCCTTTCTGCGTGTAGCCCGTGAGCCACCGGATCACTTCGTCGACCTCGTCCTTGGTGCGACCCTTGCGCTCCGCCTTCGCGACGTAGAGCGGATAGACGCTGGCGAAGCTCGTGGTGTAGATGCGGTGCATGGGTGCGGGTCGGGGCAAGGCGGTCAGACAAGCTGCGCGAACGCAACAGCACGCGGAACGACGAAGGCCTCGCAGTGTCGCCGCCAGCGCGCAACGGAGCCAGATCCGCCCCTGCCTCGTCATCACCACATGCGCAGCAACGCGACGCCGACCGCTACTTCACGCAGTCAAGGAACGCGATCGGCGGATTTGCCAGGAACGGCTGCCA
>CAIYFF010000574.1 GCA_903925435.1 uncultured Planctomycetota bacterium
CGGCGAAGTAGACCACACGGTCGACGAAGCGCACCTTCACGACAGCGACAGCTCCTGATCCGTCGGTTCGGCATCGAGAAAGCGCAAGCCGATGCGCAGCACCAGCCGCTCGCACGCGGCGTCAGGAATGCGCGCGTCGTCCTTCTCGGTCGTGACGAGCAGCGCACCAAGACTCTTCGCTTGCCGCGCCGCGACTTCGATCTCGGCTGCGGTGAAGCGGTGATGATCGCGATGGCGCAGGTCCGCCACGACGTTGGCGCCGAGTTCCTCCACCGTGCTGCGCACGCTGTCGGGCCTTGCCACCGCCGTGAGCAACACGACATCGCGGCCGTCGATCGCCGACAACGGCAGCACAGCGCCATCGGGCCGCGACACGAAGTCGGTCGGCGCATGGTGGCACGCGTGCACGGGTAGCGAGTCATCGCAAGCGAGCTGCCGAATGCGGCGCGCGCGCGCGTCGATCTGCGTCGCATCGAGCGAACCTGCGCGCGTGAGCAGCACGAGGCCAGCGCGGCGCAAGCCAGACGGGCCTTCGCGCAAGTCGCCGGACGGCAGGCATTGCCCATTGGAGAACGGCATGCGCGCATCCATGCAAACGATGTCGAGGTCGCGATGCAGTCGTCGATGCTGGAAGCCGTCGTCGAGCACGATCACAGACGCGCCTGCGGCAACGAGCCGTTGCGCGCCCGCGACGCGGTCGGGGTCTTGCTCCTGCAACAGCCACGGCAACCGTCGCTGCAGCATCTCGCCCTCGTCGTTGAGCCGCGCGCCATTGGCGCGACCGTAGCCGCGCGCGAGCACCGCAGGCCGTTCGCCGCGCGCGCGCAAACGCTCGCAGAGCCACAGCACCGTCGGTGTCTTGCCAGTGCCGCCAGCAGTCAGATTGCCGACCGACAGCACGGGCACGGACACGCGATGCACGCGTTTGTGGCCCGCGTCGAACGCCCAATTGCGCACCGCGGACGCAGCGCGGTAGCAGAGGCCGAACGGCCACAGCGCCGCGCGCAGCGGATGGATCTCCGCGGTCACTTGCTGCGCAGCGCCTCGATCTCGGCTGCCGTCGTCGCAGAGATCGTCTCGACGCCATCGATGCCCTTGGCCATCGCGATGCGCTTCACCATGTTGACGAGCGTCGGCTTGGGGCCGCACTCGACGAAGCAACGCACACCCTGCGCGAGCATGCCTTCGATCGTCTGCTGCCACAGCACCGCGCCGGCGAACTGCCGCGTCAGCGCGTCGCGCGCCGCGGCAGCAGTCGTGTTGGGCTTCGCGTCGACGTTGCACCACACCGGGAACGCGAGGTCCTTCATCGCAACCTTGCCCAAGACCTCGGCAAAGCCACTCGACGCCGACTTCAGCATCGAGCAGTGGAACGGCACGCTGACCGCGAGCTTGAGCGCCTTGCGCGGCGGCGCGATCGCGACGAGCTGGTCCATCGCGGCCATCTCGCCGCTGCACACGATCTGCTCGGGCTCGTTGACGTTGGCGATCTCGCAGAGGCCGGCGTCGACCTTCTGGATCAGCTCCTTCACTTCGTCGAGCCCCATCTTGCGCATCACGACCATGCCGCCCGTGCCCACCGGCACCGCGGACTGCATGCGCTTTGCGCGCTCGCGCACGAGCCGCACCGCGTCGCCAAAGTCGAACGCGCCCGCTGCGCACAGCGCCGAGTATTCGCCGAGGCTATGGCCCGCGGCGAGATCGGGCTTCTGGCCCAACGCGGCAAACGCGGCGATCGCGACGGTCAACGTCGCGGGCTGCGTGTTGGTCGTGAGTGACAGGGCCTCGTCGGGCCCCTCGAAACACGTCTTGGAGATCGACTCCCCCAAGGCGGCGTCCGCCTTGGCGAACACCTCGCGGGCTTCGGGAAACCTCTCGGCGAGGTCCTTGCCCATGCCAGAGAACTGCGAGCCTTGACCAGTGAACAGGAATGCGCGCTGCATTCGGGCAGAGCTTCCCGTCCCCCATGCGGGTCGATCAAGCGCAGAGCACGCGTTTCCGCGCACTCGCGCAGCTGCTGCCTCGCCTCAGCGGCGGTTCTTGCGCGACTTCTTGCTCGCGTCGGTCGAGCTCGGCTCGTTCGTGGCGCCGTCCTCGGCGATCGGCTTGGCGCCGAGCAGTTCGCACGCACGCTTCCAGTTCTCGAACTGCTCGACGAACTTCTGCTCCTTCGGCGACGGGTTGGCGCCCACCACCGCGCGGCGACGCGAGATCTCGTCGCGGCGCGTTGCGTTCCAGCCCTCTGCGGGCGGATAGGCCTGCAGCAACGCGTAGAGGCCTTGCAGCTCCTGCGCGACGCCACCCTTCTTCTCGCCGTCCTCAGTCTCCGTGTCGGACGCGGCCTTCTTCGACTTCACAGGCGGCAACGCCTCGGTCGTCTCGGTCGGGGCGACGGGATCCGTCTGCGGCTCCTGTGCGGGTTGCTGTCCCGCGTTCTGATCCAACTGCTTCAGCAGCTCCTTCTGCTTCGCATCGTCGTCCGCCTTGACCTTGCGCTCGTATGCCGCGAGTTCCGCGGTCGAGAGACGCGCGTTGATGCGGTATTCCTGCATGTCGGAGAATGCGAGGAAGACGTAGTTGCGCTTGCCGTTGTAGGTGTAGATGCGAACGCCTGCGCCTTCGTCATTGGCCTCCGCCGACACGAAGCGCATGCCGTCGATGCGCTCGACGACGAAGCCGTCCTTGACGATGCCCTGCACGCGATTGCCGTTGTTGAGGCGCACCGTCACGCGCACATGGCTGCGGAACGCTTTGCCCTCTTTGACCTTCTCGCGCATCGCCTCGATCTCGCGATCGAGCGCGGCTTCCTTCGATGCCTCAGCAGTCGCTGCGGGCTTGACCTCGACCTGCGGCGCAGGTTGCGGAACGGCCTGCGGCTTTTGCTGCGCAGGGACCGCGGCGCACAGAGTCAGCAGTGCGAGGGCAAACGTCGAACGGATGCGGGCGTGCATGAGCCCGATATCGGCAATCGAGCCTGCGCTGCTGAGGGCGGATGCGAAGGGTGCGCGTCCCAGAACGGGACAGCGATCCGCGCGGCGCAAAGGGCGGCGTCGCGACTTGCGACACCTGCCGTGTGGATCAGAGCGTCGGCAGCTGCTCGTTCTGCTCCTCGTCCGGGACGAGGTCGATCAACCCGCGCTTCATCTCCTCGTGCGCGATCTTGATGTAGTTGCGCTCGCGGGTTTCGAACAGCGGCTTCTGGCCGCGCACCAGTTCCCGGACGCGCTTCTGCAGCAGCGTGGTGAGCCGGAACGAACCGGCGACCTGCTTGACCAACTCCTGCGGGAGGCTCTGTTCCATTTGGATCCGGGCGGACGGGCGGGTTCTGGCGGAAAGGGCGGAGGAAGGTAGCGGCGCCCCCCCAGGGATGCAACGGGGTCGAGCGCCGGATCCTCTGCCAGGCTCGTTGAGCAAGGCTACCGGGCCAGGCTCCCGCGCAAGGCTACCTGGCCTGCGCAAAAGAACCTTCTGCCTCGTTGGGAGCAAGTAGCCCCAGCACGCCCCGGCGCAAGTCTCCGCGGCGCCCCACAACACGCTCGACGGCACGGTTCTGTCCTCCGCCACCGTGCCTCGGCGCTACGCCGACCGCAGCCGGGTCGCCGACGTCGCGCTGGCCTTCGCGAAGTGCCTTGGACCGACCTTGCGCGTCGCCCTCCACACGTCCTTCCACGATGGGGACGTGTTCCAGACGGCCTGCGAGATCTACACCGGCGAACACTACCGACTGCACTGACCGGCGCGTTCGCGGTCAGCGGCGGCGGGTGCTCGGCCCCAGCAGCGGCGCCTTGGCCTGCACCGACACCGGTTCGCTCTCGTCATCGTCGTCGTCATCGTCGTCGTCGCCCGTTGCGGTGACATCGAACGTGACCACGGCCCCGGCGCGGAACGCGTCGGTGGGCACGTCGACGATGACCGGGATCCGCTGGTCCTGCAGACTCTCGATCACGATCACGGACTGCGCGATCGTGACTTCGCCGCCCTCCGTGGCGCCGCGCACCGTGAACTTCGCGCGCACCGGCAGTTTGTTGACGACGTGCAGCTGCACCAAGTTGCGCACGCGACCGTCCTCGATCGTGAATGCAGCGCCAGGCGGACGGATGACGTTGGCTTCAAACGGCGCGCGCCGCGACACCGACCGCGCGAACACGAAGCAGCCGAGCAAGAACAAGAACGCGTAGACGAACACGCGCGGCCTGAAGAACTTGCGCTTGCCTGTCTCGAAGCCGCGCTGGCTGTCGTAGCGCACGAGCCCCGTGTCCTTGCCGAGCTTCGTCATCACGTCATCGCACGCGTCGATGCAGTTGGCGCAGCCGACGCATTCCATCTGCGTGCCGTTGCGGATGTCGATGCCCGTCGGACACACGGACACGCAGCGGAAGCAGTCGATGCAATCGCCGGCGCCCTCCGTTCCCGCTGGCCCGCGCGGCTCGCCGCGCCTTTCGTCATAGCCGACGATCATCGTGTCCGGGTCGTAGAGCGCGCCCTGCAAGCGACCATATGGGCACACGACGATGCACGTCTGCTCGCGGAACCACGTGAAGTTGACGAACACGATCAGCGAGAGCACGGCAACGAAGACGAACGCGGTGAGATGCTCGCCGGGCGAGTGCTGCATCGCGGCGCACACTTCGCGCACGGGCATGAAGTACCCGAGCAGCGAATTGGTGATGAGCAGCGAGATCGCGAAGAACACGAGCAGCTTGAGCCCGCGTCGCAGCGCCTTCGGCAAACTCATCGGCGCGCCATCGAGCTTGGTGCGCGACGCGGCGTTGCCTTCGATCGCGCGCTCGATGCGACGGAACACGCCTTCCAAGAACACGGTCTGTGGACACGCGTAGCCGCACCACAACCTGCCCCACAACGCGGCGACGACGAACAGGGTGAAGCCCAGTCCGCTGATGAAGAAGAATGCGAGCCAGAAGTCCTGCGCGTTGAAGGTCTGGCCGAGCAGGTAGAAGTGGCGCTGCTGGATGTCGATGAGGATCGCCGGCTTGCCGCCGATCTCGACCCACGGCATCGCGAGATAGAAGGCGATCAACACATACCAGAGCCCGTGCTTACGGCTCTGGAACTTGCCGCTGCAGTCGGCGGGATGGATCGCATTGCGCGAACCATCCGCATTGACGCTCATCAGCGTGTCGAGATCTGGCCTGCGCGCGCGGCCAGCGCCCTTCTTCATCGTCGGACGAGCGACACCGGCGGGATGGGCTGCCGCAGCGGGCGAAGCCTCGTTCGGATTCGGATTCATGCGGTGCTCATCCAACGACACGCGGCCCGCGCACTTTCGCGGGCCGCATTGCGCGTCACTTCGCGGGAGTGCTCTGCTTCGCGTTCTCTTCGGGAGGCTTGCCCTTCAGGTTCTTGCCGCGCAGCGACAGCACGTATGCCGTCGCACGCTGCACGAACGTCGCGCCGTAGCCCTTCCACGACGCCATGCCCTTCTCGGGGTAGCCGTCGTGGATCGTCTTGTAGATGTCCATCGCCGTGCTGCCGTGGATCCAGTAGTCGTCGGTGAGGTTGGGACCGACGCCCGGCAACCCGGACACCATGCCGTTGCCGTCCGGGCCATGGCATTGCGCGCACAGGCTCGGCGTCTTGAACAGCTTCTCGCCTTCGGCAACGACTGCAGGTTCCGACGCGAGCTTCAGCAGCATCTCCTCGGTGACCGGGTTGTTGGCCATCGCGGCTTCGATGCGCGCAGCAGCCGCGCGTTGCTCGGTCTGGTACGCCTCCGGCGGCAACTCACCCACGCCGAGCGTGTGGAACCAGATCCAGTAGCCGATCGAGAACAGGCACGCGGAGTAGAAGCTCCACAGCCACCAGTTCGGCAGGTGGTTGTCGAACTCCTGGATGCCGTCGAAGGTGTGATGACGAAGTTCAGCGTTGCTCATGACAGACTCCTTTCCGCTGCGTCGTCCTGCAGCGGCAGGCGCGACATCCGGTCATAGCTCTTCCCGCTGCCGCGGCGCATGACGCGCCACAGCACCGCGAGGAAGAAGGCGAGGAACATGCACATCGCGACGACCGGAAGCATCGTCAGCGGCGTGCCCGCGAGCCATTCGCGCAACATCAGCGGCCTCCCATCTCGGCTACGCGGACCGCCGGTTCGAGGTTCTTGCCAAGGCGCATCAGGTAGCCGATCAGCGCCGTGATCTCGAGGTTCTTGACCTCTTGCTTCGCGGCTTCGAGCGACTGGCCCGCGCTCTTGATGTCGACGCCCTGCTTGATCAGGTTCTCGACGATGATCGATGCCTGCGCGTCATAGTCCGCGGCTGCGCCCTGCAACTGCTCGTCGGTGTAGGGCACACCGAGCTTCTTGAGCACGCGCATCTTGTCCGCCGCGATGCCGACTTCGGCCGCGTCCTTGTAGAGCCACACGTAGTTCGGCATGTTCGACTCGGGCACCATCGAGCGCGGAGCGCCGTGGTGTTGCCAGTGCCAAGACTCGGTGAGTCCCTTGGAGCCGACACGAGCGAGGTCTGGGCCCGTGCGCTTGCTGCCCCACTGGAACGGGTGGTCCCACATCGACTCTTCGATGCGCGACGGCGGGCCGTAGCGCAACTGCTCGCTGCGGAACGGACGGATCATCTGCGAGTGGCAGACGTAGCAGCCTTCGCGCACA
>CAIYFF010000575.1 GCA_903925435.1 uncultured Planctomycetota bacterium
CGAGCATGTCGCAACGAGACGGCCCGCGGAGATGTCCGGCGGCGAAGCGCAGCGCGTTGGCTTGCTGCGCACGCTCGCAGCCAACCCGCGCGTGCTGCTGCTCGACGAACCGCTGCGCTCCGTCGACGTGCACCAACGCGACGCGCTCGTGTTGCTGCTGCGCGAGCTCGCGGACGAACGCAAGCTGGCGACGATCCTCGTCACGCACGACCGCGACGAAGCGCTGGCGCTCGCCGAGGACATCCTCGTGATGCGCGATGGCCGCATCGTCGAGCGCGGGCCCGCCACGACCTTGCTCGCAGAGCCGAAGACCGCGTTCACCGCTGCGTTCCTCGCCGGCGCAGCGTGCCTGCCGGTTGAGGCGCAAGGCCAGGGACACGTCACGACGCCGTTTGGCGCCATGCCTGCGCGCGGCGACGCGGCGCAACTGCGCCTCGTGCTGCTGCCCGGCGACGTCGCGGCATCGCCTGCGACGAACGGCTCCACAACGACCGGCCGCGCACTCGCGTGCACGCCGCACGGGGCGGACTTCCTCGTGCGGGTCGCATTCCGCGGCCAGATCGTGCCTGCATCGTCGCCGTTGAGCATCCGCCCCGGAACCGACGTCGAACTCCGCCTCGCCCGTCCTGCGCGCATATTGCCGTGGGACGACCTCCACTCGGACGCACTGCCCTCGTCATGAGTATCTCAGCCCGCCTCGCCCTCGCCGTGGGCATCCTCGGCCTATTCACTGCGACCCTTAGGTTCTTGTCCTCTGGCACCAGCACGGCGCGCGCCGCCGATGCGCCGCTGTGGGAGTCCGCGCGGCAGTGCCAAGAGTGCCACCAGGAGGCATATGACGAATGGGCCTCGTCGCACCATGGCATCGCGTTCACGAACCCCGAGGTGCGCGCGCTGTCCGACGACTTCCGCCGCGAAGAGTGCATGGACTGCCACTTGCCGCGACCGCTCGCAGTCACGGGCTTTGGCAATCGCACGCTGCCGCGCCGCACGCACTTCGATGAAGGCGTGAGCTGCATCAGCTGCCACCTTGGCGAAGACGGCGGCATCGTCGCGCGCAACGACCGGCCCGAGGTGCCGTGCAAGCCCAAGCGCAGCGAAGCGTTCTTGTCTGTCGACGCGTGCATGAGCTGCCACAACCAGCACCAGACGACGGACCAGTGGCGCGCGAGCCACTACGCGCAGCAAGGCATCCACTGCACCAACTGCCACATGCCCGAGGCCGACCGCAAGCGCCCCGATGGCACCGTGCGCAAGGGCCGCAGCCACGTCTATCCCGGCGCGCACGACGCCAAGATGCTCAGCCAGGCGGGCACGTTCACCGCGAACAAGGACGGCAAGGACCTCGTGCTCGCGTTGGAGAACACGGGCGCGGGCCACAACTTCCCCACCGAAGAACGTCATCGCGCAGTCGACCTCGAGTATCGCTTCTTCCGCGGCGCGGATGCCATCGCGAGCGACGGCACCGGCGGCGCGCCCGAATGGAGCCGCGCATGGCGCTTCCGCCAGCCGTATCGCGACGAACCCGGTGAGAACACGCAGTTGCCCGCGGGCAAAAAGAAGGAGGCGCGCGTTTCGATCCCTGAAGGCGCGACGCACGCGATGGTGCGCATGTGGTATCGACTCACTCCGCTGTGCGATGACAAGGACACCGCGCGCAGCACGCTGCTCGACGAACGCAAGGTGGACTTCTGATGGTGACTCCACGAATCGTCTGCGCGCTCGCGACGGCGCTCGCGTTGTCGGCATGCGGCAAGGACGCGCCCCAGCAGGCGCTCATGCCCGCGCTGCCGCCGTTGCAGTTGCAGCCGCGCATCGAACAGCTGAAGCAACTCGGCGCCGGCGCCGACCTCGCGCTCGATGCAGCCACCAAGAAGGAGCTGCAGGAATACGCGGACATCGCGCTGCAACTCGTCGAGGCCGATGAACGCACTGCGGCTCGCGCCGAACGTTCGCTGCTCGAGCACGCCTCGGTGGATGCGATCCTTGCGCCGATGTTGAAGCACGAGAACCCGGCCGTGCGTTCGCGCGCGGCGTGGTTGCTCGGCAAGTCCGGCCAGTCGATCGCGCAGTTCGCGCTCGTGCTGCGCCTCAAGGACGAGCAAGACGGCAACGTCGCGCTGTGGATCGCCGAAGCGTTGCATCGCCTTGGCAACGACGCTGGCCTCGTCTGGATCGACGGCGGCATGAACGTCGAGGTCACCGCGCAGCAAGCGGGCTCGATGGCGATCGAACTGCTGCGCGAGGACGGCGCGCAGTTGTCAGAGCAACCGACCTGGGACGAATTGCAGCGCGCGCTGCGCGAACGCACGCAACAGTGGCGGCGCACCGGCAAGTCGTGTCGCGACGGCACGCAGCCGTTCGACGAAGCGCGCGCGCGCGCGATCCTCGCGCGGCACCTGTCGATCACCGAGAGCTTCCTGTTGCGGCCGATCGACGAGGCCAAATACGTGATCTCGCGGTCAGGCGTCCACGGGCTCTCCACCTTGCAGATCGCGCTCTCGGCTTCCGAGCCGTACCTGCGCAGCGTGGCGCTGCAGATCCTGCCCGAATTGGGTCGCGCGGCGTTGCCGCTCTGCCCCCATGTGCTGCCGCTGCTCGGCGACCCGTTGACGCAGTTCTATGCGATGCGCGCGCTCGGCGAACTCGGCTGCAGCGAAGCGGCGCCGCACCTGATCGCGCGCCTTGATGCGCGCGAGACCGAGGCGCGCGCGAGCGCAGCAGGCGCGCTCGGCTTGCTCGGCGACGCGACGATCGCACAGCGACTGTCGCAGAGGATGGTCGACCCAGCGCAACCGCTCGACGTGCGCGTGCAGTGCGCATTCGCGCTTTGCATGCTGCGCGACGACAAGGACGCGGCGGCGTTCTTGACCGAGCGCGAGCAGAAGGGCGACTACCACAGAGACGAACTCGCGATCCTGCAGGCTCGCCTTCGCGCTGGTCGCTGAGCTGTGAGCGCTACGTTCGTCAGCGATACCCGTCGCCGGCGAGCACGGGCTCTCTGCGCGCGCTGACATTGCAGCACAGCGCCACGCCGAGCAGCGTCGCGAGCACGCTGCTGCCGCCATAGCTCATGAGCGGCATCGGCACGCCGGTCGACGGCACGAGCCACGCGCACACGGCTGCGTGCATCAACGATTGGCTGCCGATCCATGCCGCCACGCCGACGCAGAGCAATCGTCCAAAGCGTTCGCGCGTGCGACCCGCGATGCGCAAGAGCCCCAGCACGAGGGTCGCGTAGAGCACCATCACGCCCATGCTTCCAACGAAACCGATCGCCTCGGCAACCACCGCGAAGATGTAGTCCTCGCTGCGATACGGCAGGAAGTCGTACCGGTTCTGCGGGCCTTGCCCGACGCCGAAGCCGAACATGCCGCCGCTGCCCATCGCGATGAGCGCCTGCCACGGCTGGTAGGCCTTGCCGCGCAGCATGGTGCGGACTTCCGCCGTCTCCGGGTCCCAACCCCAGTGCAAAGCCCAGTAGTCGATGCGTTCCTTCTGGTAGCCGTGCATCACCGTGAAGTAGGCGACCACGAACGCGAGCATTCCCAACGCGCAGACGAGCGCGATGTGGCGGCCCTTTGCGCCCGCTGCATAGCTCATCGCCAACACGATGGGCACGAACACGAGCGTGCTGCCGAGATCGGGCTGGATGACGACGAGCGCCGCCGGAATCGCCGTGGCGACGAACGGCAGCACGATGCCGTTGCCGAAGGTCGGCCGACGCGGGAAGCGCAGCAACGCCGCGAGGCCGATCACGACGCCGAGTTTCGCGAACTCACTGGGCTGGATCGAGATGCCGGGCAGGTCGAACCAACGGCGCGATCCGTTCTTCACCGAGCCGAACACGAACAGCATCCCTAGCGCGAGCACCGAGCCGCCGTAGGCGAGCCACGACAGCCGCAGCACGTAGCGATAGTGCGGCAGCATGCAGAACACGCCGATGCCGAGCCCGGTCACAGCGAACAGAGCCTGCTTGCCGAACTGCGCCTGGAATCGCGGATCGTCC
>CAIYFF010000576.1 GCA_903925435.1 uncultured Planctomycetota bacterium
ACTGGCAACGACCGATGGCCTACTTGGGCGCCATCGCAAAGTCCCGCGGCGACGAGGTCGCAGCGATCGTTGACGAGCAGCACTCCATCCACGGCGCGGATCGGGCTCATGAGTCGTTCGCACACGCGAGCAAGCTGCGCGGCGCTCATCAGTGGCTCGCGCAGTTGCACCGCCCGCACGCCGCCGCGCAAGGCAGCCTCCACGAGGGAACAGATGCGGCGCTCGTCGCCGGTTCCATCCGTCACGACAAGCACAGCCAGCGCATCGAGCGAGCGTTTTGCCCTCACAGCCAACCTCGCCTTCGGAACCACCACAACATCCCGATCGCGATGCCGAACATCAACGCGAGCAATGCTGGATAGCTGTAGCGCCAATGGAGCTCCGGCATGTGGTCGAAGTTCATGCCGTAGAGGCCGACGAGGAACGTGAGCGGGATGAAGATCGTGGCGATCAGCGTCAGCACCTTCATCACCTCGTTGAGGCGGATGCTCGCCGATGCGAGGTGCAACTCCGTGAGGCTGGCGCCGAGTTCACGGTAGTTCTCCAGCAAGTCGAGCAACTGCACCACGTGGTCGTGCACGTCGCGGAGGTAGACCCGCGTGTCCGACGTGACCCTCGCGGAATCCGCCCGCATCAACGCGGACATCACTTCCCGAAGCGGCCACAGCGCACGGCGGGCTACCAGCAATTCGCGGCGCGCACGGTGCAACTCGCGAACAACCTCTGCGGCAGCGCTGCCGGCAACGACGGCTTCTTCGACGACTTCCAGTCGATCCCCCAGCGACTCCATCGCCGGGAAGTAGGCATCGACCACCGCGTCCACGAGCGCATACGCCAGGTAGTCCGCGCCATTCTTGCGCAAGCGCGAGGACGGATCCCGCAAGCGATGCCGCACTGGCTCAAAGCAATCGCCAGGGTGCTCCTCGAACGTGAGCACGAAGTCGTCGCCGAGGAACATGCACATCTGCTCGGTCTCGCCCGGATGCATGGAATCGAGCACGCGCAACACCAAGAACTGATGCTCTGGGTAGTCCTCCAGCTTCGGCCGCTGGTGCGTGTGCGCGACGTCTTCGAGCGCAAGGCGATGCAGTTGGAACAGCTCGCCGATCCTGCGGATCGCTTCGATGTCGCCAATGCCTGCGACCGCGACCCACAACAAGCCCCCCTGTTCCCGAAGCGCCGCGATGCGTTCGATCGAGACTGCGCGCTCCTCTGTGCATGCGCCCTCGCCCATGCGCATCGCCGAGATCACAGGACGCGGCGCCGACGGATCCGGCAGCATCGTCCCGGGCGGCGCGCCGATGGGAGCGCGTTTGTGCCGCGCGCGCTTTGTGCCCGCATTGGGTTGAGACCGCTTCGCGTCGCTATCGGGTTCGTTCGTCACATCAGCCTCGTGAGCGGACCCTAGCTCTGGTGCGTCCACTCCTCCAGGCTGTAGAGCACGTTCTGCGGCACGGGCACGCGCGCGCGGTCCGTCAGTTCGCGCAACACTTCGTCGAATGCGAGCCCCTCGGCAAGCCCCGCGCGAAGCGACGCGGCATCGAGTTTGAACTGGTGCACGTGATCGCTCTTGATCCGCTTCGCGAACCGATCGAATGCGTGCACGGCCTCATGCACGTCGTCGCCGGGGAACAGCAGCACTTCGAAGTCCGGGTTGACGATCACCGTGCTGCGCGTGCCTGCAACCTTGGCCGCGGGCTCCGCCTCCAGCAGATCGGCACCGAGCTGCGACAGTCGCAACGCGACGGGACGGCCATCGCGAAGCCCGATGTCGACGAGACCGAGCGGATAGAGCCTGCGCTTCACCCACAGCAGCAGGTTCATGGCCATCTGCTGCAGCGACTCCGTCGGCGTGTAGCCCTGGCCAGAGAACCGCGCCGCGAAGAACTCCTCCGCCTGCTGCCCGTCCAGTTGCGACAAGTACGCATTGCGCGCAAGGAGCGGCAAGCACGTCATCTCCTGCCACGCCAGCGGCTCGCCGCGCTTCAACAATCGCAGCAGCACGCGACGCATGCGCAACTGGTGGAACGGCTCGCCAGGCAGAGCGCGATCTTCGAGGAAGTTCTGCAGCAGCAGCTTCTGTTGGTCGGCGAGCGGCGAACGGTCGAACTCCATCCCTTGCGGCGTCGGCCGCAACGCGCGCTCGCCACGCCGATCGATCAGGCGGCGATACAGACAGAACTTGTAGATCAGCTCGAGCTGCGCCTCGCCGGACAAGAAGCCACCGGGCAAGGGCAGCAACGACGAAGCGATGCGCTTGTGGCTTGCCTTGAACAGGTCGCCTTCCGACGTGAACAGCACCTTGCTCTGGTTGAGTTCGCGCAAGAACCTGCCGACGTTGCTCGCGAGATTGGCGCCGCACGACAGCGTCTCTTGCACATGCGGCGCGTGGCTCGCCGCATGCTTGAGCAGTTCCTCCAGCGTCACTTCGTGGAACAGAACGAGCGCGTTCTCACACGGTTGGATGCCGATGCGCAATAGAGGAAGCGG
>CAIYFF010000577.1 GCA_903925435.1 uncultured Planctomycetota bacterium
CGGCAGCTACGACAAGCGCGCAGAGGACTTCGAGATCCTCAACGTGATGCTGCCGCGCCGCTACCACCCCGCGTGGCAACACAACGTCTACGAAGTCCGCGCGCGCAAGGTCGCGGAGCAGCTGATCGGCAACGACATCGGCATCGACTACGACCAGCTCGTCTGCAAGCCGCCGCGCAAGGACGGCGCCGTGTTCCACTGGCACCAGGACCTCGCCTACTGGCCCAAGATGGACGACCCGCGCACAGCGACGTTCTGGCTCGCGCTCGACGTCGTCGACGCTGACAACGGCTCGGTGCACTTCGTCGACGGCTCGCACCGCGAACGCGACCTGCGGCCGCACCGCCCGCTGTTCGCAGACCGTGGCGACAACCATTCGCTGCTCGCGCGATTGCAAGCGCACGACGCCCCGCGCACCGCGCGCCTGCAACCCGGCGATTGCACGATCCACCACGAACGCACGCTGCATGGCTCGCCCGGCAACAGCAGCGACCGCTGGCGTCGCGGCTACGTGCTCGCGTTCCGCAGCAATGCGACGATCGCGAACGAACGCGCGATGGGCTTCACGCATTCGCACAACGACGATCCCGCGCTGCTCGCGCGCATCGCCGAGGACACGAAGCGCACCGGCTCGCAGAGCGGAACGGATTGACGCAATGGCGACCGACAACGATGACCTGACGGTCCCAACGAAGGCGATCGAAGAGGCGCTCGCAGCGCCTCGACCCAAGGGCCTCCGCGCGTCGATTGGCTCGCTGCCGGCGCTGATGATCTGGTGGGCCGCAGCAATCCCGATCGCGCTGTTCGTGGCCAACGCAAGCGACCCGATCGACGCGGTGCGCATGGGCCGCGCGATCACGCACATCGCTCCGCCGATCTTGATGTGGAGCGCGCTCATCGCGCTCGCGCTCGGGCTGCTGTGGCCGCCGTTCCCCGCGGCGCTGCGTCTTGGTGTAGCCCGCATCGGCGACACTCTGCGCACTGACCGCGGCCCGCTGATGCGCGCCGTGTCCGATCTGCGCAACTTCGAAACCGCCGCGCGCCATCTCGAAGCCGGCCGCGCCGCCAACGCGTGCCGCGATCACCGCATCGCGATCCCCCACCTGATTCGCGCGATCGAACTCGACCGCGACGCGATCGCGGCGCACTACCAGCTCGGCATCGCGTTCTTCGAACTGGGCGCGTTGAGGCAAGCTGTGCAGGCGCTCACGCACGTGATCGCCCGCGATCCGACGCACGCGTTTGGCGACGCACTGCTGCGCCTTGGGCGCGCGCGCCAGCTCGGCGGCGACCCCGTGGGCGCACGAGAACTCTTGATGCAGCACGAACGCGAACACGGCGGCAACCGCAAGAGCCACCACTGGCTCGGCATCGCGCACCTTGCAGTCGGCGATCGCGACGCCGCGCGCGCGGCTCTGCAAGTGGCCGCAAGCAAAGCGAGCAAGCCGCGCAACGCCGAAGAGAACTGGCACTGTGCCAAGGCCCGAGTGCTGCTGTGGCGGCTTCCTGACAGCAAGCACAGCGGAGTCGCGCGATGAGCAACGACCTCTTGCGCCGCCTCGACGAGACGCCGGTCAGCGCATCGCTTGCCGTGCTCTACCTCGGCCTCGCGCTGCTCACGGACCCGGTCGATCCCACGACGGCGCAACTCGTGCAGCATGGCGCCGCGCGCGGCATCGACATCGCCGACGGGGAACCGTGGCGGCTGTTCACCTACTCGTTCCTGCACGGCGGGATCGTGCACTTGCTGTTCAACCTGTGGGCGCTCGCGCAACTCGGCCCGCTCGTCGAACGCACGCTCGGCTCGCTGCGGGTCTCGATCGTCTATGTGACAGGCGCGATCGGCGGCGGC
>CAIYFF010000578.1 GCA_903925435.1 uncultured Planctomycetota bacterium
CGAGTAGTCGACGCGCTTGCCCAGCAGGTTTTCGCGGAAGCGACCCTGCTTGCCCTTGATCATGTCCGTCAGGGACTTGAGAGGGCGGTTGCTCGATCCGAGCACCGGACGCCGGCAGCGACCGTTGTCAAACAGCGCATCGACCGACTGCTGCAGCATTCGCTTCTCGTTGCGAATGATGACTTCAGGAGCGTTGAGGTCGAGCAGCTTCTTCAACCGGTTGTTGCGGTTGATGAGACGGCGGTAGAGGTCGTTGAGGTCAGACGTCGCGAAGTTGCCCGAATCGAGCAACACCAACGGACGCAGATCCGGCGGAATCACCGGAATCACATCAAGGACCATCCACTCCGAGCGGTTGCCGGAGTCGCGCAACATCTCGACGGTCTTCAGCCGCTTGATGATGTCCTTGATCTTCTGCTTGCTCTCCGTGCGCTTCAGGTCCTCGCGCAGCTGCTCGGACAATTCATCGAGATTGAGCCGACGAAGAAGCTCGCGGATCGCCTCGGCGCCGATCATGGCAACGAACGAGTTGCCGTACTTCTGGCGGTTCTGGCGGTATTCGTCCTCGGACAGCAGCTGCTGAGCCTTCAGCGGCGTGTCACCCGGCTCGATCACCACGTAGTCCTGGAAGTAGATCGCCTTCTCCAGGGACGCGGTCTTCATGCCGAGCAACGTTCCCATTCGGGAAGGCATTGCCTTGAAGAACCAGATGTGAGCAACCGGCGCCGCGAGGTTGATGTGCCCCATGCGCTTCCGGCGCACGCGGCTGTGCGTGATCATCACACCGCACTTGTCGCAGATGATGCCCTTGTGCTTGATGCCCTTGTACTTGCCGCAAGAGCACTCCCAGTCCTTCTCGGGACCGAAGATGCGTTCGCAGAACAGGCCATCGCGCTCCGCACGGTAGGTGCGGTAGTTGATCGTCTCGGGCTTCTTGACCTCACCGAACGACCACGACCGGATGTCCTCGGGTGAGGCCAGCCGGATCGTCACGGAAGCGTAGTCGTTGATCTTGTCGTAGATGGTGTCGACCATCGTGCCTGTCCTGGTTGTGATGCGTGCGCTGCTGCCGATTTGGCGATGTGCAGCGCGAGCGGGTTCCGCGGGAATGCTTGGGGGGATGAGTCTAGCGGCGCTGAGGATCAGCCTGGCATAACCTGCTCAGCAGCGCCTCGCTTGTGCAACTCGATGTTCAGGCCGAGGCCCTTGATCTCGTTGCAGAGAACACCGAACGACACCGGTGTGCCCGGTTCGAGGATGTTCTCGTTCTTGACCATGGCCTCGTAGATCTTCGTGCGGCCATCCACGTCGTCCGACTTCACCGTCAGCAGTTCCTGCAGAATGCTGGCGGCGCCGTATGCCTCGAGTGCCCACACTTCCATTTCGCCGAAGCGTTGGCCACCGAAACGAGCCTTACCACCCAACGGCTGCTGGGTGATGAGCGAGTACGGGCCAGTCGCACGGGCGTGCACCTTGTCGTCGACGAGGTGATGCAACTTCAGCATGTAGAGGCAGCCGACCGTCACGCGCTGCGTGAATGGCTCACCGGTGCGACCGTCGTATAGGGTGGACTTGCCATCCGTGGCGAATCCAGCCTTCGTCAGTGCCGCTTCGATCTCTTGCTCCGAGGCTCCATCGAAGACCGGCGAGATCGCACGGAAACCGAGCTTCTTCGCCGCCCAGCCCAAGTGCGTCTCCAGGATCTGGCCGACGTTCATACGGCTCGGCACACCGAGCGGGTTGAGAACGATGTCCACCGGCGTTCCGTCCGCGAGGAACGGCATGTCTTCCACCGGCAGGATCTTGCTGATGACGCCCTTGTTTCCGTGGCGACCAGCCATCTTGTCGCCAACCGAGATTCGGCGCTTGGTCGCGACGTAGACCTTGACCATCTCGAGCACGCCGGTCGGCAGCTCATCGCCGCGCGACAAACGGTTCACGAGCTTGTTCTTCTCGGTCTCCGCCTCCTCGATGCGATCTGCCGACTCCTGCACGAGGGCCAGCATCTCTGCCCGGACCTTCGCATCCTGCTGCTCCTCGGCAACCGCGCGCACTCGATCACGGATCGCGCGCAGGTCGAGGATCAACAGGTCGTCAGAGACCGCAAGCTTCTTGCCGTCCGCGCCCGTGACCGCCGTGCCCAGTGCGTCCTTGGACGACTCGAGCAAGCGCTTCGTGTTCGAGCGGTAGTGGCTGAGGAACTCGATTTCAGCCCGCTTGATCTCTTCGAGATTACGAGTGCGCTCGTTCTCCGTCAGGTTGACCTTGCGGCTGTACTTCTCGGCATCGATGACGATGCCCTCGACGCCCGTCGGGACCTCGAGCGAAGCGTTCTTAACATCCTCACCGGCGCGACCGAAGATCGCGTGGAGCAGCTTCTCCTCGGGAGTCAGTTCGCTCTTGCTCTTCGGTGCGACCTTGCCAACCAGGATGTCGCCGGGCTTGACACGAGTTCCAACTCGCACAATGCCAGTCTCGTCCAGGTGCCGCAACGCGCGCTCGCTGACGTTGGGAATGTCGCGCGTGAACTCCTCGCGACCGAGCTTGGTCTCGCGAATCTCGATCTCGAACTCGTCGATGTGGATCGACGTGTAGACGTCGCCCTTGACGAGGTTCTGGCTCAAGAGAATGGCGTCTTCGTAGTTGTAGCCATCCCACGGCATGAAGGCGACCGTGAGATTCTTGCCCAAGGCCAAGACACCCTGATCGGTCGCAGCGCCGTCCGCAATCACATCGCCAGCCTTGACCTTCTGGCCAAGCTTGACCAGCGGCACTTGGTTCTGGCACGTGCGTTCGTTCAAGCCCTCGAACTTGCGGAGCTTGTAGATGTCATCACCGATGACGATCTTGCCACCGTCGACAGCGGAGACACTGCCCGACTTGCGGGCCTTAACGAGCATGCTGGAGTTGCGAGCAACCACTTCCTCCATGCCCGTCTGGACCACAGGTGCTTCGCTGCACAACAGCGGCACTGCTTGCCGCTGCATGTTCGAACCCATCAGCGCGCGGTTTGCGTCGTCGTGTTCCAAGAACGGAATCAACGATGCTGACACGCCGACGATCTGCTTCGGGCTGACGTCCATGTAGTGGACGTCCTTCGTGTCAACGAGCATCGGGTCGCCCTTGACGCGGGCGATGATGCGTCCCTTGTCGTCACCCACCAGCTTGCCGGACTTATCCACGTCCGTGTCGGCGGGTGCGAGGATCGCATTGTTCTCCTCGTCAGCGCGAAGGCGAACGATCTCGTCGGTCAGCTTGCCGTTCTTCACGACGATGTACGGCGCCGTGAGGAAGCCGTAGTCATCGAGCGCGCTGTAGATCGACAGGCTGCTGATGAGACCGATGTTCGCGCCTTCCGGCGTCTCGATCGGGCACAGGCGCCCGAAGTGCGAGATGTGGACGTCGCGGACTTCGAAGCCAGCGCGCTTGCGGTTCAAGCCGCCCGGTCCGAGCGCGGAAAGACGACGCTCATGCGCCAACTGCGACAACGGGTTGGTCTGGTCGACAACCTGACTCAGTTCACCGCGAGCGAAGAAGTATTCGATCGCCGACGAGAAGGTCTTGCTGTTGATCAGGTTGCGCGGCGTGACCGTGTCGAGATTCTCAAGGTTCATGCGCTCTTGCGCAGTGCGCCTGAGCTTGAGGAACCCCTTGCGGAACTCATCGCCCGCCAGTTCGTGAATCGTGCGGACTCGGCGGTTACCGAGATGATCGATATCGTCGATCTCACCGCCACCGCTTCGCAGGTCGAGGATGTAGCGGACCGCCTGGACAAAGTCATCGGCGGCCAGGGTCTGCTTCGTCTCCGGAATGTCCGTCTCGAACTTGCGATTCAAGCGGAACCGGCCGACGCGGCCGAGGCGGTATCGAGTCTCGTCGAAGAACTTCTCGTGGAAGAGCTCGCGGGCCTTCTCGATCTGCGGCGGGTTGCCCGGACGCAACCTGCTGTAGATCTTCATCAGAGCCTCCTCGTGGGAGCTCGTCGTATCCTCGCGGAGCGTGTTGAGGATCAGGAAGTCCTGCGGGTCGCGCAGCACCTCAAGTTCACGAAGTTCGCTCTGCGCAATCGCGCGAGCGGCTTCCTCGGTGATTTCCTCACCGC
Source organism: uncultured Planctomycetota bacterium (assembly GCA_903925435.1). GTDB lineage: Bacteria > Planctomycetota > UBA1135 > UBA1135 > UBA2386 > SXPK01. Next base: position 4,103 of record CAIYFF010000578.1, read on the forward strand.
TGCGAACGAAGGGCTCACCGCTCGCCGCGTCGACAATGTCGCCCACCGCGTAGGCGCCGACCAACGACTTGGCGAACTTGGCCTCGGGGTCGGTCTTCTTCCGCGAGACCGTCTCCACTTCGTAGAACTCACGGATGATCGCCGCGTCCGTCGAGAACTTGGCGTCCATCGCGCGAAGCAACGTCGTGCAAGCGAACTTGCCCGATTGGTCGATGCGAACCGCGATCGCGTCCTTCTTCGTGACGTTGATCTCGATCCAGCTACCGCGCTCCGGAATGATCCAGCAGCTGTGCAGCTTCTTCTCACCGGTATGCGTCTCGACACTGAAGTCGACGCCTGGTGAGCGGTGCAACTGGCTGACCGTCACGCGCTCGCTGCCGTTGATGATGAACTCGCCGCCACCGATCATGATCGGGATCTCGCCGAGGTAGATCTCCTCCTCGACGGTCTCGCGCTTGACGAGACGGACCCGAATCTTGAACGGGTAGCCGTAGGTCAACCGAAGCTTGCGGCACTCTTCGACCGTGTAGCGCGGCCGGCCGAGCTCGTAGCTGACATACTCCAGACACAGCGACTTGTCGTAGGAGTAGATCGGGAAGACCTCGCGCAGGAGCGCCTCCAGACCTTCGTTGCGCCGGCGTGCGGGCGACGTTTCGGGCTGGAGGAACTCGCGGTAGGACTTGGTCTGCATCTCGACGAGATCAGGGATCTCGGCGACGGACCTGAACCGCCCGTAGACAACGGTCTCCATGCTGCTTGAACCTGTTGCCTCTCAGAAGAGGCGTGCGAGCAAACGGAACAGCTGCGCCGGTGAAAGCGAACAAGGTCGGCATGGGAGTCCGGCACTCCCAGCCGATCGACGTAGCAGATCTCTAGCCGACGTCAGACGCAATGAGCAAAGACCGAGGCCCCTCATGCAACGAATCGCGCGAGAGGACCCGGCCTGACACCTGCGTCGGCAGGTAGCACTACTTGAGCTCGACCGTCGCGCCAGCTTCGGTGAGCTTCTTCTTGAGGTCCTCGGCGTCAGCCTTGGAGATGTTCTCCTTGACTGGCTTCGGAGCCTCGTCGACCAGTGCCTTGGCTTCCTTGAGGCCGAGGCCGGTCGCTTCGCGCACCACCTTGATGACGTTGATCTTGTTCGCGCCGCCTTCCTTGAGGACGACGGTGAACTCGGTCTTCTCCTCAACAGGAGCGGCGGCGGCGGCAGCGCCACCCGCGGCGGCGACGGCAACCGGAGCCGCGGCGGAAACACCCCAGCGCTCCTCCATCGCCTTGACGAGCTGAGCGGCCTTGCCAAGGCTCAGGGCGTCGATCTTCTTGAAGATGTCCTCGAGATCGGCGTCGAGAACGACAGTCTGGTTATCCGACATGATGGGATTCGGTTCAGTAACGGGAGGTCAGGAAGTGAAAGGTCAAAACGCGACAGGTAGGAAGCGAGCCAATCAGGCTTCGCCGCCCTTGTCGACTCGGGCCTGGATGCAGCGGGCAAGCCCGCCAGCGACAGCGTTCAGCAAGGACGCCATCGAACGCGCCGGGCCCGAGACAGCCTGCGCGATCATGGTCTGGACAGTGGCCCGGTCTGGCAGATCCGCGATGGTCTGAGCAGCGGCGCCGAGGTATGCAGTCCCCTCGACCACGCCACCGACGATCTGGATCGGCGAGGCCTTGGCCTTCTTGATGTATTCCCGGAGCGCCTTTGCCGCGCCGATTGCCCCTTCCTTGTCAGCGATTGCAATCGCGCACCTTCCGGTGAGGACGGGGTCCAGGTCGAGCTTGAGCTTGGCAAAAGCCTTGCTCGCGAGACGATTACGCACAACGCGGTAACGCACCCCCACTTCGCGCAACTTGCCACGAATCGCGAGGTCTTGTTCCGGCTGCAACTTGTCGAACGACACAACCAAGCACGATCCCATTTTCTGGAATTCGCGCTCGAGTTCGCCGAGCAGAATCTGATTGACGAGGTTGGGCATGATGTCGGGTCCTATTGGTTTCGGACCTGTGGAATGGCCGAGGGTTACTCGACGGCCAGGGCCACACCCGGCCCCATCGTCGTGGAAACAACCACCTTGCGCAGGAACGAGCCCTTCGCCTGGGGCGGACGCAGCGTCCGCAGGTGATCCAAGAATGCAGTCAGATTGGTAACCAGGTCATCCGTAGAGAACGACCGCTTGCCAATCGCCGCATGAACGTTTGCACCGGCATCCGTGCGGAACTCGATCTTGCCGGCCTTGAACTCCTTAACCGCCGCAGCGACGTTCGGAGTCACAGTGCCAGCCTTCGGCGAAGGCATCTTGCCCTGCGGACCGAGCACCTTACCGAGCTTGCCGACATACTTCATCATGTCCGGAGACGCGATGGTCATGTCGAAGTCGGTGAAGCCCTTCTCGATCTTGTCAGCAAGGTCGGCGCCGCCGACGAAGTCTGCACCAGCAGCCTTCGCCTCGTCCGCACGCACGCCTTCGGCAAACACAGCGATTCGAATGGTCTTGCCAGTGCCCTTGGGCAGGCTGACCGAACCACGAACCAGCTGATCCGTCTTCTTGGCATCGATGCCAATGCTGACGGCAATGTCGATCGCCTCATCGAACTTCGGCCCCTGGAGGGACTTGATGAGAGCAATGCCTTCCGAGGGAAGGTAACGCTTGTTGGTATCCACCTGCTCGGCGGCCTTCAAGTAACGACGACTGCGCTTCTTGGCCATTGCAGTTCCCCTCAGCCCTTGACCTGGATGCCGCACGAACGCGCGGTGCCCTCGACCATCCGCATCGCGGCCTCGATCGAGTTGCTGTTGAGGTCCTTCGCCTTCATCTGGGCAATCTCGCGGACCTGGGCGCGAGTGACCGAACCAACGACCTCACTTCCCGGCGTCTTCGCCGCAGAAGCCAGCTTCGCTGCACGCTTGAGCAACACAGACGCCGGCGGCGACTTGTACTGCAGCGTGAAGGTGCGGTCCTTATAGACCGTGATGACAACCGGGATGATCAACCCGGCGTCCTTGCGCGTCTCGTCGTTGAAGAGCTTGACGAACTGCCCGATGTTGACACCGTGCTGGCCCAACGCGGGACCAACCGGCGGAGCAGGCGTAGCCTGCCCAGCAGGGCACTGAAGCTTAACGATCGCGGTGACTTCTTTTGCCATGTGGCCTCTCAGCGGTTCGAGCGGGCTCTGTGCGGATGAACCGCCAGCGCCCTCCCACTACAAGGGCTTCCCTGGTCGGACAATCCGGCCAGGGAAAGGGGCGGAGGATTGAAGCAGAAACCGGCCTACGAATCAAGGCCGGATCCCAACCTTTCAGATCTGCTCCACTTCCCAGTAGCCGAGCGACAGAGGGGTCGCGCGGCCGAAGATGTTGACGGAGACCTCGAGGGTGCCCTTGTCCGAGTGCACTTCTTCGACGGTTGCGTCCATGTTCTCGAAAGCCCCGGTCTTGATCTTCACGCGGTCGCCCTTCTTGAACGAGACCGCGACCTTGGGCTGATCCTTGCTTGCGTCCATGTGGGCAAGCACCTTCTCGACGTCTTCTGCACGCGCAGGCGTCGGATGCTGCTGCTGCCCAACGAAGTCACCGAATCCCGGCGTCTCGCGAAGAATGAACCAGACCGCGTCCGTCAACTCCATCTGGACCATCAGGTAGCCCGGATAGAGTTTGCGGCGCTGGATGCGCTTTTTGCCGCCGCGGTGGTCCGCGATGGTTTCGATCGGAACAACGATCTGCGGGACCTTGTCCTCGATGCCCTCTTGCTTGAGGCGCTTGACCATACTCTCGCGGATCCGGTCCTCGCGACCGACCTGGATGCGGAGGAAATACCAATCGAGAGCCATCAGCTACCGCCTCCCCAGAGTCGTCCAAGGACCTCCAGCAGCACGACGTCGACTACCGTCAGGAACACGAACAGCACGAGCACCATGCAGACGACGGCCATCGTGCCATTCCAGGTCTCAGGCCATGTCGGCCAGGTGACCTTGTGCATCTCCTCTTCCGTTTCGATCAACGCATCTGCGACGCGGGGACGGTTGAGGATCCGGTGCATCAGCAATGCGAAAGCTCCCGCAACGCCGATGGAGATCAGGGTCGAGGTCTTGAGCGATCCCAGCAACGGGAAAGGGTCGACGTAGGTAGTGTTGCTGTCACCCAACCAACCGTCGAGGGTCGTCACGAGACCGCCGCCATGGAAGCAACCATAGGCGACAAGCAACACGAGTCCGACGAACGCCACCAAACGGGCATAGCGTCCTTGGTCCTTGCGGTAGCTCACGGAGGAAATCTCACTTTCGAGCGGTGCCGTAGCACCGATGGATCACGGCTCGGAAGCCGCGAAGGAACTGCATGTGGCAGGGCAGGTAGGACTCGAACCCACAACCGGTCGGTTTGGAACCGACTGCACTACCAATTGTGCTACTGCCCTGTGCCAGTCGGTGAAACCGACCGCGCTCAGCCACGAGGCCGAGCGGGGGCGCAGCATGCAAACTGCTGCGCCCGAATACAACTCACTTGACGATCGCGGTGACGCGGCCTGCGCCAACCGTGCGACCACCTTCGCGAATTGCGAAGCGCTGGTGCTCGTCCATCGCGATCGGGGTGCCCAGCTCAACCTGGATCTCGACGTTGTCGCCCGGCATGCACATTTCTGCGCCGACGAGCGTCGCCGTGCCAGTCACGTCCGTCGTGCGGAAGTAGAACTGCGGGCGGTAGCCGTTCATGAACGGCGTGTGGCGGCCACCCTCTTCCTTGGTCAGGGCGTAGACCTGGGCGTCGAACTTGGTGTGCGGCGTGATCGACTTCTTGGCCGCGAGCACCATGCCGCGCTCGATGTCCTCCTTCTTGAGGCCGCGGAGCAGCAGGCCGACGTTGTCGCCGGC
>CAIYFF010000579.1 GCA_903925435.1 uncultured Planctomycetota bacterium
CGCCATCTTGGGCTTGTCGGCCTTCTTGTCCGCGCTCGCTTCGCCGAGCTGGAAGTAGGGGCCGAAGCGACCGACCTTGACGAACACTTCGAGGCTGGACTTGGGGTCCATGCCGAGCGACTTCGGGCCTTCGCCGCCCTTGATGAGCAGCTCGACGGCCTTGTCGAACGTGATCTCGTCCGGAGGCGTCTCGTCGGGCACGCTGACGCGCTTCTCGCCCCACGACAAGAACGGGCCGTAGCGGCCGACGCGCACTTCGACGACTTCGCCGTCCTCGCCCTTGCCGAGCGGCAGGCTGCAGATCTTGCGCGGGTCGATCTCGGACTCGACGCCCGTCACGCGTTCGCGCAGACCGGGCTGGCCGTTGCCGAGGAAGAAGTGCTGCAGGTACTCGTTGCGGCGCTGGCGGCCGTTGCTGATCTCGTCGAGGTCGTCCTCCATCTTGGCCGTGAACTGGTAGTCCACGAGCCAGCCGAGGTGCTTGCTCAACAGGTCGACGACCGCGAACGCGGTGAACGTGGGGATCAGCGACGTGCCGCGCTTCCAGCAGTATTCGCGCGCGACGATGGTCTCGATGATCGACGCATACGTGCTCGGGCGGCCGATGCCGCGGGCTTCGAGCTCCTTGATGAGGCCGGCTTCCGTGAGGCGGCCGGGCGGCTGCGTCGTGTGGCCTTCAGGCTTCAGCTCGTTGGCCGTCGCGTTCTGGCCCTTGCTGATGTCGGGCAGCACGCGCTCGGACTCCGCGAGCTCTGCGTCGGCGTCGTCGAAGTCTTCGACGTAGGCGAGGCGATAGCCCGGGAAGTCGATCGTCTTGCCGGTCGCCGAGAAGCGCGCTGCGCCGTGTTGGCCAGCGTCCATGCCGAGCGACAGCGTCGTGCGCTGGCCCTTCGCGTCCTTCATCTGGCACGCGACGGTGCGGCGCCAGATCAGTTCGTAGACCTTGCGCTCGTCCTCGCCGACTTCGTTGCCGAGCGAGTCAGGCATGCGGAAGTCGCTGCCCGCGGGGCGGATCGCTTCGTGCGCTTCCTGTGCGTTCTTGACCTTGGTCTGGTAGGTGCGCGGCGCGTCCGGAACGTGCGCATCGCCGAACTCGCGGCGGATCAGCGTGCGCGCGGCCTGGATGGCCTGCTCGCTGAGCGTCGTCGAGTCGGTACGCATGTAGGTGATGAAACCGTTCTCGTAGAGACGCTGTGCTGCGCGCATCGTGCGCTGCGCCGAGAACTTCAACTTGCGCGCGGACTCTTGCTGCAGCGTGCTCGTCGTGAACGGCGGATACGGCCGTTCGGTGTAGGGCTTCTGCTCGCGATCCAGCACCGTCGCCTGCTTGCCGGCGAGCAGGTTGGCGAGCGACAGCGCCTTCTTCTCGTCGACGAGGGCAAGGCTCTTGCCGTCGTTGTTGAGCGAGCCCGTGTCCGGGTCGAAGTCGCGGCCCGTTGCGACGCGCTGGTCGCCGAGGCCAACGAGGTTTGCGACGAACGGCGTGCTGTCGCCCTTCGTTCCAGCAAACGTCGCGTGAACGCTCCAATACTCTGCAGAACGGAACCGGATGCGGTCGCGCTCGCGCTCGACGATGAGCCGGATCGCGACGCTCTGCACGCGGCCGGCGGACAGCTTGGGCTTCACCTTCTTCCACAGCAGCGGCGAGACGGTGTAGCCGTAGAGGCGATCGACGAGTCGGCGCGTCTCTTGCGCCTCGACGAGCGCCATGTCGATGTCGCGCGGGTGCTCGAGCGCTTCGAGGATCGCGGACTTCGTGATCTCGTGGAACACGAGGCGCTTGATCTCGCACTTCGGCTTCAGCTCCTCGAGCAGATGCCAGGAGATCGACTCGCCTTCGCGGTCTTC
>CAIYFF010000580.1 GCA_903925435.1 uncultured Planctomycetota bacterium
CCCGATGACAGCGGGATCTGCGTGTTGGCCGTGGTCGGCGCCGGGAACGGCAACGTCACGGTCTGCGCGAAGACGGAGGCGCAGAGTGCGAACAAGGCGGCGATGGCGCGCATGGGGATTGCGTCGGTTCTCGTAATGCGGGGCTGCTGGGCGGAGCAATTGCGGCGCAGAAGTCTACCTCCAGAAGCCGCGGCCGCAGGCGCAAGGCCCTTGGCCGCGGCTTTGCCGATGGCACCGGAGGCTCCGCGCGGGACCTCACAGCCACGCGCGCGGACTCTTGAGTTAGCCCCGCCGCGATGCGAGGCAACCTGGTCCGCGTCGCATTCCCCTACCTTCTGCAGATCAGAAGTACCACCACTCGCACACACGCGCGATCGCGCCGCTCGTCGTGCCGCCGCCGATCACGTGGACCTGGCCGCGCGGGGTGACGTAGGACGCAGCGCCGGCGCGCGCGAGGCTGAGCGAAGGGCCCGAGGACCACGTGTTGGTTGCGACGTTGTAGATCTCGCCGCTCGCGAGTGGCGTCGGCGTGAGGATCTGCCCATTGCCGCCGCCGACGACGAGGATCCGGTTGCCATCCAGCGTGATGTTGCGCTGGTTGGCGCGCGCCGTCGCCATCGAGCCTGCGATCGACCACGTGTTGGTCACGGCGTTGTAGATCTCGACCGAGTTCGTCGGCGTGCCTTGGTTGACCAGCGTCATCTGGTTGATGCCGCCAGCAACGAGCCACCGATCATTGCCGATCGGCACGGCGTCAATCAGCGCGCGGCCCGTCGACATCGACGGCCCCGCCGTGATCGTGTTGGTCGCAGGGTTGTAGATGTCGGTCGTCGAACGCACGGCCGGCACCTTGAGGAGGATCAGGTTGTCGTAGCTGACGCCGCCGCAGAGCACGAACGTGCCATTGGGCCGCGGAATCACGAACTGGCCAACGCGCGGCGTGCGCAGGTTGGGACCCGGCGTCCACGTGTTGGTTGTGGGGTTGTAGATCTCGGTCGAGTTGACGGCGTGCTCGATCGTGTCGATGCCGCTCGTCACGACGTCGAAGCCGCCGGCCACGAGCACGCGACCGTCCGCGAGCAGCGTGGCCGAGTGCCCAACGCGCGGCGTGCCCATCGGCGCAACCTGCACGAATGCGTCGAGCGCTGGGTCATAGAGCTCGCATTCGACCTGAGGGTTGTTGAGGAGGTCGACGCCACCCGCGAGCAGCCAGCGTCCATCCTGCAACTGGGTCGCCGTGTGGATCGACCGGTATTGGTTCATCTGCGGCCCGAACACGAACGAGTCCGTGACGTCGTCGTAGATCTCGGTCGTGCGCACCGCGACCTGCGCGAGCAACGCGCCGCGGCCACCGCCCACCGCCATCCATCGGCCGTCGCGTCGCGGCAGGATCGAGCCGAACGCGCGGTCGTCGGTCATGTAGACCTGCCGGTCGCGGAACGTGCCGCTCGGCGCAAAGCGCACGACCTCAGGCGGCGACACTTCGTCGAACACCGTCGTGAGACCACCGAACGAGAGCCCCTGGAAGTAGAGCGGCACATCCAAGAACGCGGGCACGTTGGGCACCGTCCAGCCGGCGAGCGCGAAGGTTCCTTGGATGTCGAACATGCCGAAGAACAAGTCGAGCTGCTGCACGCCGACGTCGAGCATGCGGAAGTCCGCGGGGTCGACGACCGCGATCGGGATGGGACCCGGATCGATGCCCATCGCGAGGATGCCGAATTGAAAGATCGGCCCCTGTTCAAGAGCGACGCTCAGCGAACCCGGATAGGAGCCGCCGACGAGCGACAGCCGCATCGGGCCTTGGGCGGCCGCGGGCGCTGCAAGCGCGACGGAGAGCGCGAGCGCGGAGATCGAAGCGAGAGAGCGTGGATGCATGGGTGGCTTCCGTGTTGAGTGAGGCGGGGATCATCCCGTGCGCAGCCCCAACCACCAAGCCCCGAGGCGGCTGCAACCGCTGCGGCAAGGGCCGCGAAAAGCCGTTGCCGCGGGCAGTGCACGCCACATACTCGGCCGCCCGACCGCACCCCGCGCGTTGGCCCCGAAGACCGCGCAGCAAGGACTCATGCCCCTCTACACCAAGACCGGAGACGAAGGCGAAACTGGCCTGTTTGGCAATCGCCGCGTTTCGAAGGACGACCTGCGCATCGAGGCCTACGGCGTCATCGACGAGCTCAACAGCTGCCTAGGCGTGCTGCGCAGCGAGACGCTCGACCCGCAGACGGAAGCGCGAATCCAGCAGATGCAAAACCTGCTGTTCGAATGCGGCGCCGACCTCGCAACCGACGGCGGCTGTGCGTCGGTGCCCGCGGTGACGCACGCCATCGCGCAGATGGAGACGTGGATCGACGAGAGCGAGGTGGAGCTCCCCCCGCTCCGCAACTTCATCCTGCCGGGTGGCAGCCGAGCCGCAGGACTGCTGCACGTGGCCCGCACGATCGCGCGCCGCGCCGAGCGCAGGTTTTGGACGCTGGCCAAGGTTGCGCACGACGTGCCACGCCCGATCGGCGTGCTGCTCAACCGGATGTCGGACCTGTTCTTCTCGTGGGCACGACGCGCCAACGTGCGCGCCGGAGTTGCCGACGTGCCGTGGACACGGCAGAAGTCGAACTAGGACGGAAGAAGCCACCTTGGGTGGCGAACCTGGGTCGCACCAGCGAGTTTTCGCGGGCGCATCAAACGACTGAGGCCCGCCCAGTTTGGAGCGAGCCACAGTGGATGCGCATGCAGCGCGAGCGAACCGTTCGATGGGCCGATCTCCGGCCCAACTCGATCAGACGGGACCAGCAGCCGTGCGGCCCAGACGGCACGCGCGGCGCAGCCACATCATCGCGCGCTCGACTTCGCGCGGCGTCGTGACCGGGATCTCGACGAACTCGCGCGAGTGCGGGTCGCCATCGTCCGGCATCCGCTTGGCGCCGATGATCTTGAGGGCTTCGGTCACCTGGGGCGGGGCCAGCTTGACCACGACGCCCTTCTTGCCGAGGTAGGCAAAGACTTGGCCGCGCACGAGGAAGGAATCCTTGTTGTCCCGCTTCTCACGGGCAACATCCTTCCAGGCACAGAGGCGCTCGACGATCGTCGCGAGTGGTTCCATGGGGCGGAGGAGCATAGCGACGAGGGGGCCTCGGGCCTAGGGTGCGGATGGAAAAGGCGGAAAGGGCTATTCGAGGCACCCGCGCCAAGCCTGACTGCGCACGGCCCCGGAACGCGCAAAAGCCCCACCCGAAAGATCGGCCCAAGGCGCCCCCAGCGGACACAACTTCGTGCGCAGACCTGTCCTGGGCGTTGATCGGCCGGCCTCGACTACCGCAATGAGGCTGGGCGGCGCATGGACGCCCCCCCACAGCAGCAGCCCCGGGCGGATGGCCGCGACGGGCACAGCGAAACACTTCATCCGCTCGCCCCCAGGGCCGGCACGCCCTCAACCCAGCCGCAGCAGGTTCTTCGTCACGAGCCACATCATTGCCGGATACTCGTCGAGCCGACGACGCAGATACTGAACGGCGAGACCCCAGCTGTTTGCGAACGGCACATAGAGTCGGCACCGGATGCCACGCTTGCGCAGCTCGGAGAGCAGTCGTTCGCGCGGGACGCCGTAGAGCATCTGCACTTCAAACCGGTCCGGCCCCACGCCACACCGCGGCACGACCTCGTCGACGAACTTGCGCACGATGGCCTCGTCGTGCGTCGCAAACTCGACGTAGTGGCCGCGCTTCAGCAACCGCTCTGCATAGTCGAGCATGCGCTGCTTCATTGCCGGCTTGTCGACGAGCGCGATATCGGATGGCTCGCGGTAGATGCCGATCACGAGGCGAACGCGCATGCCCGAAGGCAGCGCGTCGAGGTCCTTGTCGGTGCGGTGGAGTCGCGTCTGCATGACGCAGCCCACGTGCCGGTGCCCCTTCTGCCAGAGCTTGTTCAGCGCGTCGATCGTGAAGTCCGTCCAGTGACGACCCTCCATGTCGATCGACACCTGGACTCCCCGCTTGCCAGCAGCGTCGACGATCGCCTCGATCGCCTCGTAGGAGCCCTTCGCGTCCCCGCCCTCGTGCAACGGCGTCGTGGTGTAGGACGACGGCTTCAGCGACAGCGTCGGGCGCCCCTCGGGGCCAGCTCCCTTCCACGCCGCGACCGCATCGACCATGCGCAGGTAGGTCCGCAGGTTCTCATCCGCCTGGCTCTGCTGCCGGATGTCCTCCGCGAGCAAGTCGAGCGTCGCCATGAGCGAGCGCTTCTGCCAGAGGTCGTTGACGGCCCCCATCGCAAGGTCGAGCGAGTCGCCAGCGACGTAGGGCCGG
>CAIYFF010000581.1 GCA_903925435.1 uncultured Planctomycetota bacterium
CCATGCCGTCGAGCAGACGGAAGAACATGAGCTGCTCGAGGATCGGCACGTTGCGTTGGAACGAGGCGTCCTGCGGCAGGATCGTCATGCGCCCCTTCAGGTGCGAGATGTGCGCGACGTCGCTGCCGAGGACGGCGATCGAACCTTCGTCCGCGCCCAAGAACCCGGCGACGAGCGAGAACAACGTGGTCTTGCCGGCGCCGTTGGGCCCGAGCAAGCCGAAGATCGATCCGCGCGGCACGTCAAACGAAACGCCGTCGAGCGCGCGCGAAGAACCAAAGCTCTTGCACAGATCGTGCACCGAGAGCGCCGCAGCAGTTGCAGTGGTCGTCATGGCGTCTCCTGGCTCAAAGATCGCGAGAAGTGAACTTGCGGTAGCCGAGCCAACCAAAGAACGCTGCCTGCGCAATGCAGCCAGCGGCAGCGATCGCCACTTGGTCGAGATCGGGATGGAACAACCGCGTCTGGAATCCCCACGGCAACGCCATGTTGAGATAGACGCCCGGCGCCCACACCGTGCGCGCCACCATCGCAAGCAACGGCACGCCACCAATGATCGCCGACGTCGCGGTCATCGACACGAAGGACGAGGACACCGACGCCGACACCCACGCGCACAGCGCTACGTACGGCAGCGTGACGACGACGAGAGCAAACACGCCATACGCAGCCCACGCGATGAGTTCTGCAAACCCATAGATCGGAAGCTTGAGGGCCATGTAGCTCGCGATCGTGACGCCGAGGATCGCAAGCACGCACACAAACGTGAGCACGACGCCAAGCAAACGACCGAAGTAGATGCTCGCGCGATCGGCGCGCAGCAGCTGGTAGCGCAGTTGCCGTGACGCAATGTCGCCGGCGTAGAGATCGAACGCGCCAAACGCAGCGACCAGCGGCCAGCCAAACAGCAGGATCAGCAGGATCGCCGACAACAACATCGGCTTGTCCTTGATCAGGTGCTCCGCCCACCGATCGGCCTCTTCTTCGGCCTCCTCGTCGGGTTCGGACTTGGGATCGCGCGGCGGCGACAAGAACCATGCGACTGCAGGCCGCACTTCGGGCACGAGGCGGCGCAGCACTTCGCGCGCGACTTCCGCCTCATCCTGCTGCGCCTTCTTCTTCGACTGCTCCTGCACCTGCTTCACGATCATCTCGACCGGCTGCAGCGTGAACTGCGCGACGAGCAAGCCGAACGTGAGCGACAGCAGCAAGAAGACGAGGCCGATGCCGCCGCGCACCGAGTAGCGCGCGGAGTAACGGGCGATCAACGAGACTTGGCGAGTGTCCACTGGCGACTCAGCGGACGAGGTCGTGTTTGAACGTGCCGTTCAACAGCACCAGCGTGAGCACGGGGTAGATGAGGCCCACAATCGTGCTGATCGAGAAGCCGCCGCCGAGTTCGGTCGAGAGCATCGCGCTGGTCACGAGGGACGCGAGGATCGACAAGCCTGCGTAGACAGAGCCAAGCGTGCGGCCAAGGAAACGCTTCTGTTTCAGATAGCCGACTCCTGATGCGATCAGCAACACGCCGGAAACGAGCGAGAGCACGAGCGACACGCCAAACAGCGGGCCTGCCTCCTCCATCGCTTCGGCGACCTTCCGCGCCTCCTCCGTGTCCTGCCCTTCGACGGCCGCAGCGACGCCGAACAACGCAGCCATCGCGAGGACGCCGAGCATGGCGAACCCGCCGAAGATGAAGTTGAGGACGGCGAGAGCCGTGAGACCACCGGGACGCTTGCCTTCGGACATGGAATGACTCCGTGAGAGGATCAGGCGCGCCAAAGCAGAGAGATCTCTGGCGCAATGGGCACAAGGTGCCCAAGTGCCCGATGGCGCGCAACGCTGGAGCCGCAACCCAGGGCAACTATCGCCACACCAGCGCGCCCTCACTCCATCAGCAACAACACCATCGTGTTGTAGGCAAAGTGCACGACCATTCCCGGCCAGAGGCTGCCGCTGCGCTGGCGAAGCCAGCCGAGATAGAGCCCGAGCCCGAGATGGATCGGCATCGTCGCCGGCGACAGATGCACGAGCGTGAACGCCATCGCCGTGACCACAAAGCCCTGCCGCGCGCCGAGCAGAGCCATCAATCGTCCCTGCAGCATGCCGCGGAACGCGATCTCTTCGACGATCGCAGGCATCACGGCGACGGTGAACACCGCGAGTTGCGGGCCGAGGCGATCGAGCAGCTCGTCGAGCGCATCCGAGCCTTCCAGCTCAGGCGCAACCGCAAACAAGGCCTTGCACCACGCCATGGCAAACCCAAACGCAAGCACGGGCGCGACCAACGATTCGAGCCACGCGCCAACTTTCGGCCTGCGCAAGCCAATCGTCCCGTAGGGCCCCGAGAACGCCGCGATCGCGAGCACGGCCAAGCCGCCGAGCAAGCTTGCGAACGGCATCAACAACGCGCCTTCGCG
>CAIYFF010000582.1 GCA_903925435.1 uncultured Planctomycetota bacterium
CGCTGCGTCGCGGCCATGATCGAGCAACGCCTTGGGATCGACGCGTGAGCCAGCGACTTCGAGCGGATAGCCGCGCGGATCGCACAGCAGCACGGATGCGCCTGGCGCCAGCGCGCCGAGCAAGTCGGCTCCAAGCGGACGCGAAACGGTGAGCGCGAGCATTCCGCCGCGCACCGCCGACTCGCTGCGCACTGCGATCACGACAGATCCCCACTGCAGGTAGATGCCGGGATCGAGACGCGCTGGCACTTCTGCGCTTGCCAACCTCGCGTCGCCAGCGACCGTCGTCACGACTTGGTCGGCGCGGCCAGCTTGCGCCGGGCTCCACTCGAGCTTCAGGAAGCCGCCCTTCCACTCCGGCGGCAACTGGCCTGCGAGCAGTTGCTGCAACTCCGGCATCGCCTGCCCAACACGCTCGCGCAGCGCTTCGTCGGCCGCAGCCGACGTGCGCGCGGTGTAGAGCGCAGAAAGATCCTGGATCCACTGCTGCGCCGACGCGCGGAGCCGCTGCATCTGGTCCGCGAGTTGCCCCGTCGCGTTCTCGACTTGGCGCCGCATGGCCTCTTCCTGGTCGGTCTCGTGGCCGCGGTCGATGACTTGCGCAAGCACGAACGACAGCACCACGAGCGGCGCCAGCACTGCCACCGACAACACCGCCATCAATCGCGCGCGCAAGTTGGCGACGAACGCGAGCAACTCGCCGAGCAGCACGATCAACAGCGGCGCGCCGACGAGGCACAGCAGCAGCCCCGTGCGACTCGCCGTCACCTGGGCCGCAGGACGCTCGGGATCCGTCCGCGACACGCCGAGCACGGCGCCGTCCCAACCTTCGCCCGCGAGCGGCACAAACACCGACGCGCGCGTTGCGCCGGCCTTGGTCGTCACGACGAGAGGCGTCTCCGGATTGCCGTGCATCGCGGCGTCGCGCGGCAGCACGGCGAAGTCCTGGCTCACTTCCAGCGGCAACGTCGACTCGCTGAGACTCGCGTCGCGGTAGATCGTGATCTCCGCGCCAGCAAGCGATGCGCGCACGTCGTCGCGCAACCGCCGGTCCTGGCCTTCGCGCACGAGCGGAGAGTCCTCGGGATCCTGCGGCGCCGCGGCTTTGTCGCTGCCGAACACGACCGAACGGAATCGCATCCGGTAGTCCGACAGGTTCTTGAACTCGATCGCCTCGAACTCTGCGCCAGCAGGCAAGTCGAGCACCGGCAGCGCCATGTTGATGTGCCGCTCCTTCTGCTCGTCGATCCACGAGAAGGCAATCGACGCAGGCGAGCCCTCAGGCGGCTGGTCGCGCGTGTTGTGCACGACCAACTCGTAGAACATGCTGACTTGGTGCTCGAGCTTGAGGGTGCGCGACGGCACCCCGTTGCGGAAGTGCAGCACGACCTCGGCGACGGTGGCGCCTGGGTTCGCGGTCGGAACGCCGGGATAGGTCGCGCGGTAGAACAGCCACAGCTTGTTGCAGGGCTCCTGCCCAGGCGGCACTTCGACGCGACGCACCGAGCCAGGCACAAGTTCGATGCCCGCTTCGCGCGGGTGCGCGGAGCGCAGGTCCGTCAGCACGCCATCGAGCGAAGGAGTGCCCAAGAACAACGGTTCTGCGGGCTCATCGCGTTCGCGCAACAGCGTGAGTCCGACGAGACGCACGTCGCCGCCTTGTGGCAGGCGGATGCCGAGAGTGCGCAGCGGACCCTTCAGCGGAATGCGATGCCAATCGGCCTCGCTAGCCTCGCGCGACAGCACACCGCCAGCGACATAGTCGCCGTCGAAGTAGACCGTCTCGGAGCGCGCATTCGCAGTGCCGCTGTTGAGCAACAGCTCGACGGCTGGCGGGAGGCCCGAGGTGGAGACCATCGGCACAGCCGACGCGAACGGCCGGCCGAGCACGACGTAGAGCTCTTCGCCACTGAGCGGCGGATCGAATTGGAACGACTCCGTGCGTTCCCCATCGAGCGGCAACCAATACGGCCGCACCTGGAACGGCTCGTCTGGATACTCACGCAGCGCGCCGCCGAACTCGTCGGGCGCGATCTGCGACAGGAAGCGATAGCTCGTGTATTTCTGCCGCGCGACCGACTTGCCCGCGAGCAAGTCCATCAACGCGCGATCGCGGCTCGCGCCGC
>CAIYFF010000583.1 GCA_903925435.1 uncultured Planctomycetota bacterium
AGGTCCGCGACTGGGTTTACCAGCATCACGAACGGTGGGACGGCAAGGGCTACCCCGAAGGACTCGCTGGCGAAGACGTCGAGTTGCCGGGCCGCATCCTGATCCTCGCCGAGGTCTACGACGCGCTCGCTGAGCAGCGCTCGTACAAGCCCGCGTGGCCCGTCGAGAAGATCGTCGCGCTGTTCCGCGAACAGGCAGGTCGCCACTTCGATCCCGATCTTGCGAACCTCGTCGCCGACGGGCTGTCGTCGATGGGCAGCGGGTTCTTCCTCTCGGTTCCGCAAGAGTCGTAGCAGCAACGGCCGCACAGCGCGGCATCACTCCGTCAGCGCGTAAGTCGCTTCTGCACGACGTTGCGAAACAACTCCGCGTAGCCGTCTGCGACATCATCCCAGCGATACGCGACCGCTGCGCGCGCCTTGGCGTTGTTGCCCAACTCGGCGAGCAGCGCATCGTCGCCATCGCATTGCCGCAGCAGCGCAGCGCACGCGCCCGGCTCCTTGCCAAACCAACGGCCACCATCGGCTGCCACTTCGCGGTTGAACTCGCAGTCCACCGCGAGCACCGGCGCGCCATGCGCCATCGCGCGCAATAGACCAGGGTTGGTGCCGCCGACTTCGTGTCCGTGCAGATACGCGCGGCAATTGGCGTAGAGCCCGTTGAGCAGCGCAGGTTCGTACACGCCGCCCACGAACTTGACCCGGTCGCACGCGAGCGCAAACAAGCGATCGTGCCACGCGGATCGGTAGCGAGCGCCGCCGACGACGACGAGCGGTCGCTGCACGCCGGACGCGAGATGCTCGCGCACGATCAAGTCGGTGTTGTTCTCCGGCTCGAGCCTCGCGACGCAGAGGTAGTAGCCGCGTGGCGACAAGCCAAAGCGATCGAGCGCTTGCAGCGACACGCCACCCTGCGACTCCGAGCCGTAGGCCAAGCACGTCGACTCGCGCCCCCACGTCGTCTCGTAGTAACGCTGCATCGCGCGCGCGTCGGTCACGAGCGCCGTCGCGGTGCGCGCGCAGAAGCCTTCGACCCAGCGGTAGTAGCGCCGCGCTGGCCCGCTCCACTTGCTGCGCATCCACCCGAGCCCATCGGTGTGGAACACCGTCGGCGTGCCGAGCATGCGCAACGGCCACGCAAACGGCGCATTCGCGGGATCGACGACGAACGCGACGTCGAAGCGGCGCCACATCGCATGCAGCACGGAACGCGACGTGTGCCAGATGCTCTCGAGCCCCTTGCCGCGAACGGCGCGCAGGTAGACGCAGCGCACGCCGCGATGCTCGCGCGGCCGCTCGTCGTAGCAATGGCGACGGCAGTAGACGGTGACGTCCATGCCGTGCCGCGAAACCAATCGCGCCGACAGCTCCTCGATCAACGTGTCGAAGCCGCTGTAGTTGGCAGGAATGCCGCGCCCGCCGAGGATCGCGATGCGCAGCCTTCGCTCCGTCACTGGAACGCGTCCTGGATGTTGTAGAACGCGGTGAACGACAACGCGCGCGGGATGATCGCGTTGACGTTGGCGTTCACGAACGCGCCGACGTCGGCGACTGCGGTGCGTGGCACATAGACGATGTCGAACGGCCCGAGCACGACGTCGTTCTGCAGCATCGCGCCGTCTTCCAGCGACACGCGACGCACGATGCGCTTGCCCGGTCCATCCGCGCGCACCAGGATCACGCTGTCGGCGGCCCCCGTGGGCGCGATGCCGCCAGCCGCAGTCAACGCCTGGAACGCGGTCATGCCGGGGATCAGCGGCACAGCGCCCTGGCGCGCCACTTCGCCGCCGACGAACACCTGCGACTGTGCAATGGTCGCCACGAGGATCGTGAGCTCGGGATCGCGCAACCGCGCGCCACAGCGTTCGGTCAACATCGCATCGGCCTCAGGGATCGTGCGGCCTGCCACGCGAACCTCTTCGGCGAATGGGATCGACACGATGCCATCGGGACGCACCGTCACTTCTGCGCGCCGCGTCGGATGGTGCGCAAACTCGATGATGAGCCCATCGCCTGGCTGGATGCGGTATGCGAGCGGCTCCAGCACTGCGTGCTCCACTTCCACGGCCCGCGCCTCGCCGACCTCGAGCCCCGCATAGCTGCCACACGCGACGAAGAACGGCGCAAGCAGCAGCGCAGCAACGAACGGTCTCATCTTGGCGATCGGGTTCATGGCGTGGTGCGACAGCAGCATTGCGCTCAACTCGCGCCGCGGCCACTGAGCACGGCGGGCACCGTGCGCAACAGGATCCGCAGGTCGAGTCCGAGCGACCAGCTATCGATGTACTGCAAATCGAGCCGCATCCAGCGATCGAAGTCCACAGCGTTGCGGCCACCGATTTGCCAGAGGCACGTGAGCCCGGGACGCATCGACAAGCGCCGCCGCTGCCAGCTCGCGTGGCCGTCGATCTCGTGCGGCATCAACGGGCGCGGCCCCACGAGGCTCATGTCGCCCTTCAGCACGCACCACAACTGCGGCAACTCGTCGAGGCTGTAGCGGCGCAAGAACGCGCCTAGGCGCGTGATGCGCGGATCGCGCTTCATCTTGAACACCGGCCCGTCCATCTCGTTGTGCTGCATCACCTCGGCCAAGCGCGCCTCGGCATCCTGCACCATCGAACGGAACTTCGGGAACCGGAACCTGCGCCCGTTGAGCCCGATGCGCCATTGCACGAAGAACACCGGGCCCTTCGACGTCAGCTTCACCAGCGCTGCGATCAACAGCAGCAACGGAGCCATCGCAACCAGCGCGACTGCCGCGATCGTGAAATCGAGCGCGCGCTTGGCCACCAACGAAGCCGCGCCGTGCGGATAGGGCGTGAGGCTCAACACGACTTCGTCGCCGTGCTGGCGCGCGTCGACGTTGCGCCACGTGCCTGGCAACAAGCCGCCATACAAATGCGTCCGCAGGCCGAGCAGATTGCAGGTCTCGACGATCGCCGAAGTTTGCGCGACCGACGCATCGGGCGCCGCAACGAGCACTTCGTCGATGACCTGCGAGCGCACGAGCGTCTCCAGGTCCGAGAACTTGCCGAGCAACGGCGCAGGCAGCGTGAAGCCCTGGTCCTCGCCGAGGAACCCAACGAGCCGCATTCCGAGGCCTGGGTCCGCGGAGAACTCCCTCGCAGCGCGCGCCGCGTCGGGGCCCGTTCCCGCGACCACGAGGTAGCGCAAGTTGCGGCCGCGCTGGCGCACGACGCGACGCACGGCGCGCGTCAGCAAGCGAACAGAAGCGAACGACGCCAAGTAGAAGGCGACGAACCACAGCGCCGCGACGCGGGGGAAGGGTTCGGGAACAAACAGCGCGATGGCGCTGACGACGAGCGCCACGCGGAACCAGACCGCGAACGCCTTCTTCAGCAACTGCGCGCCGCCGAGGTATCGCAACTGACCGTAGAGTCCCGCATCCGCCGCGACGAATGCGTGGAGCAGCGAAATCGGCAGCGCCGCCATTGGCGGGATGCGCTCACCCATCAAGGCCATGGCCGCGACGGCCGACGCCGCGATCGCAACGTGATCGCCGACGAAGGCGAGCAGTGGGCCAAGGCGTGGGTTGCTGCGGAGCATGGGAGTTCGTGAAGCGGGATCGATGCGACAGCGCATGCACGGCACCGCGGATCGAGCATCGTCGCGTAGGGCAGATACGGATCGTGCCATAGATCTGCGGCCTTGCCAGCCCTGCGCGGCGAGAGGACAACCTTGCGCGCAATGCCACGCGACGAGAACAACGACGACGACGCACGCCATGCCGGCGGGACGCGAACGATGTTCGCGCGCGTCTTCTCGATCGCATCGGCGAATGCGTGCGTCGCGGCGCTCGGCTTCGTCGGCAATGGAGTCTTGCTGCCGAGAGCGCTTGATGAAGCTGCGTTCGCGGCAACGAGCCTGTTCCTCGCGGCATTCCAATGGGGCCAGGAGATCATGGGCCGCAGCCTCAACTGGGCGCTGCTGCGCATCAGCCCCGCCGCGGAGCAGCAGCGCAGTGGCGGCAGCGACGCGACGATTGCAGGCGCGTGGTCGCTGCAACGGCGCCTCGTCGCAACCGGCATCGCAATCGCGCTGCTCACCGCCGCGGGCCTGCGCATGTTCCTCGACGCCGACGGCGCGCCATCGCGCGCCGCGATGGTCGCGCTAGCCGGCATCGCGGCAGCGATCGGTGTCGTGTTCTGGTTCGACCTCGGCCGCATGCAGCTTCGCGAACGCTTCCACGCGATGAGCGCATGCATGGCCGCCAACTCGGCGCTGCGCGTGTGCGCGTGGGCGATGCTCTGGGCCATCGGCGCGCTGAGCCTCGAGTCGGCGATCGCAGCGCATCTCGCGACCGGCGCACTCGCCGCGCTGCTTGCGCGCAAGCAAGCGGGCCCGATGCCGCCACTTCTCGATCACGCGCAATCCGCCAAGGAGCGCGCGCGGCTGTGGAGCTTCTCCGGCCGCATGATCCTCGCGACAGCGCTCGCGTCGACTGCGGCGCAAATCGACCTGTTCTTGCTCGATGCGCAGAGCGACGACGCAGCGACCGGGAGGCTGCGCATCGCCGTGATGTTCGGCGTGGCGCTCGAACTCGCGACCAGCGCGCTGATGACGGCGTTGCTGCCGCAAGCAGGACGCGCCGCAACCGAAGAACAAGTGCGCGCGATGCTGCGTCGGGCGCGCACAGCTGGACTCGCCATCGCCGCGCTCGCCGCCTGCAGCGTGCCCGTCGTCCAATGGGCGTTGCCGATCCTGCTGCCGCGCTATGCGGACGCTGCCGACCTGTATGGGATCGTGTGCATTGGCGTCGCGGTGACTGCCGCAACGGACCCACTTGGGCTCTCGTTCGTGAGTCGCGACAAGCCTGGACGCTTCGTGCTGCTGTCGGCGCTGATG
>CAIYFF010000584.1 GCA_903925435.1 uncultured Planctomycetota bacterium
GAACTGCACATTCCCGCGGGCAAGCGCCTCGGCGACACGGTCGTGCGTTTCGAGAAGGTCGACTACTCGTACGACGGCGTGAACAAGGTCGTCGACAACCTCTCGTTCGAGATGGCGCCGGGTGACATCCTCGGCA
The DNA here is from genome assembly GCA_903925435.1 of uncultured Planctomycetota bacterium. Classification (GTDB taxonomy): domain Bacteria; phylum Planctomycetota; class UBA1135; order UBA1135; family UBA2386; genus SXPK01. The sequence goes on from CAIYFF010000584.1 coordinate 137, forward strand.
TCGTCGGCCCGAACGGCACTGGCAAGACCACGTGCCTCAAGCTCATCACCGGCAGATTGCAGCCGCAGAGCGGGCGCGTGGTGATCGGCCAGACCGTCGAGTTGTGCCACGTCGACCAAGAGCGCGAGTCGCTCGATCCGACGAGGACCGTCTGGCAGGAGATCAGCGAAGGCCAGGACATCATCAAGCTCGGCAAGCTCGAGGTGAACAGCCGCAGCTACGTGGCGAAGTTCAACTTCACTGGCCAAGACCAACAGCAGCTCGTCGGTTCCTTGTCCGGTGGTCAGCGCAATCGCGTGCAGCTCGCAAAGATGCTGCGTCGCGGCGGCAATCTGATCCTCCTCGACGAGCCGACCAACGACTTGGACCTCGACACGTTGCGCGTGCTCGAAGAAGCGATCCAAGAGTTCCCCGGCTGCATGGTGGTCGTCTCCCACGATCGCTACTTCCTGGACCGTATCTGCACCAAGATCCTCGACCTCGCCAACTACGAGGCAGGCAAGTACCTCGACAGTCTGTAACCCAACCAAGGGAATCCCATGCGTTCGATCCTCACCTCCATACTCTCGATAGCGTTCGTCGCGTCCTGGGCCTCGGCGCAGGACAAAGTCACGCTCGACAATGGCGACGTCCTGACCGGCAAGGTCAAGACGATGGCCGACGGCAAGCTGACGGTGAACTCCGCCGCACTCGGTGACGTCGTTGTCCCGATGGCCAACGTCAAGAACCTGCAGACCGCCGAAGAGGTGCAACTGCGCACGACGACTGGCGACCTGATCCGTCGCCGCATCCTCGGCATCGACAGCGGCACGTTGCGATTCGATGGCGCCGACACCGAGTTGGTGTCCAACCTCGACAAGATCAACCCGCCCCTGCAGAAGGAGGCGGAGTGGACTGGCGCGCTCAAGCTCGGCGCTGGCTTGATCACGGGCAACACCGAACGTCGCAGCGCGAGCGGCGCGTTCGACGCAGAACTGCGCCGCACCGAGGATCGTCTGACCTCGGACGCGCAATGGGACTACGCGCAGGACCAGGATCGCACGACGAGCCAGTGGAACCTGACGCAGCGCCGCACGGGCGCAGGCCTCAAGTACGACCGATTCGTCACGGAGTCGACATACGCGCTCGCGACGACTCGCGTGCTCGGTGACACGCTCGCCGACCTCGATCTGCGCTGGACGGCCGGTCTCGGTTACGGCTTCCAACTGCTCGATAGCGAAGAGACCAAGCTCACCGCCGAAGCCGGTCTCTCCTACCTGACCGAGACCTATCGCTCAGGCGCACCGAGCGATGACTACGTCGCGGCTCGCTTGGCCTACAAGCTCCGCCACACGTTCAACGATCGCACCAAGCTCATCCACGGCGTCGAAGCGTTCCCGAGCACCGAGGACAGCGATGACGTCTACTTCCAGGCGACGACCGAACTGCGCACCAACCTGACCGACAGCATGATCGGTTCGATTGCGTGGATCTGGGACTACGACAACACGCCTGCGCCATCGCGCGAACGCAGCGACCACCGCGTGTTGCTGACGGTTGGCTGGAGCTTCTGATCCAACTGGCTGCATAAGCCACGTTGGATCGCTCGCCCGACGCGCTGCCCCAATCGCGGCGCCGGGCGCAGCGGTCACCAGTCGGTCGGATACATCCGGCTGTCGTTGATCGGGCCAAACCAACCCGAGTTGCGCATGCGCCCGCGACCGAAGAGTCGCGGCTCCATGTCGATGCGGAACGACACCGCGTCCGTGAATGGGTCGTAGCTGATGCCGACGAGCAGGGACCAGTCGTGGTCGTCGCGTCGCAGGCCCGCGTAGTAGGTGAGCACGTCGTCGCGTTCGAGGTCGTACATGACGTTGCCTTGCACGTCCCAGCGGCCGAGCAGTTCGGCGCGCGCGCCGATGCCCGCAGCGCCATCGACGACGCGATCGGTGCGGTAGTCGAGGCTCCAATCGAGCCCGGCGATGCGCCCGATCATCAGTTCGGCATCGAGCGTGCGCAGGCCCGTCTCCCAGTCCTGGTCGCCATACAGGCCGAGCGCAAGGTCATCTGTTGGCCACCACGCAGGCTCGGGCCGCACGAGGAAGTCGTAGTAGAAGAGACCGAGCCCGTCGCCATCGGGATCCGTGCCATCGGTGGCAGCGCGATCCGGCCAGAAGTCCTGCGCCAGGTCGAGGAACACGACGTCCTCGGTCTTCGCCGGCCGATTCTCGACCGCGCGCGTGCGCTGCAGCAGGTTGCGCAACTCGGCGCGAACGAGGTTCTGCTCGGTCAGCGCATCGACATTGTCGAACTGACGGAACTGCGTCGGATCGCCGGTCACATGCGGCCGGTTGATGACCGACACGATCGGCGACACCACGTGGCGCATCGACTGCTCTCTGCCGTGGTCGTCGAGCCAGTTCCATGTGCGCGACAGGCGCGAACCCGCGCGCACGCCATACGTCGTGGCCCAACGGTCCTCGGACTCACCGCTCACCGTCTCGTCGTAGTGCGTGAGGCGACCCTGCGCGAACGGGCGCAACGTGACCGGGCCTACGAGGAACGGAGCTGACAGTTCGAGGATCTGGTCCGCGCGCGTCGTGCGATCCTCTGCGAGGCCAACCGTCGTGGAGCGTTCGTCGATCGCGCGTCGACGCTGGCCGATTTCGGTCTGCGCATCGAGCACGATCGGCGTCTCCCACGGCGTCTCTGCGATCGGTTGCGCGATCCAGTGCAACGTCGTGACGGGCAGCTCTTCGGTGAACGAGTCCGCAAGCGCGCGGTCGTCGCGATAGGAGAACTCGTCGGCCTGGAATCGACCCGTCGCGGTGACGAGCACGTTGTCCCACGCGTGGTGGAAGTAGGCGCTGCTCTCGGGCAGCTCTCTGCTGCGGTAGTCCTTGCGATAGAACTCGCTGTAGACCGCGGCATCGCCAGCAGTGAATGCCTGCAGGTCGAGGTTGGTGCGCTCGCCCAAGAACACGCGGTTCTCAGTGCGCAGCAAGGTGCGCTCGCGGTCGTCGATCTCGGAGCCATCGAGGTTGGTCGTGATCTCGCGACGATTGGGCCCGTCGTCCTCCATCCAGAAGCCTTCGGTGCGGCCC
>CAIYFF010000585.1 GCA_903925435.1 uncultured Planctomycetota bacterium
CGAGATACTTCCACAACCGCATGTTCTCGTCGCGCGGACGGTCTTTGCGGTTGAGTTGGTCGCGCGTCCAATCGATCGCGGCGCGCGCCTTCTCGTTGAAATCCGACGCGTAGAACATCGCGCCGTGTTCATGGTTGCCGAGCAGCGACAGTTCTGCGCGGGCCATCAACATCGCCAGCGTCTCGCGCGGCTCCGGACCGTAGCCGATCACGTCGCCGAGGCAGATCACTCGCTTGCATCCGAGTTCGTCGATGCGCCGGAAGCACGCCGACAGGGCCTCGGTGTTGCTGTGGATGTCGGAGACGAATGCGATCATGGGCATGCCAGCGGGGCAGTCCGCTTAGGAAGGGCGAAGAGGGTACCGAAGGCCCGTTCCCGCTGCTAGGAGGCTTCCGGTATCTTCCCCGTCCCGCATGGCCGACCCGACTCCTCCTGTGCAGCTGCCCTTGTGGGTCGTCGCTGGCCCCACTGCCTCGGGCAAGTCCGCATTGGCGGTCGAACTCGCCGAGCGGTGCCGCGGTGAAATCGTCTCGATGGATTCGATGACGGTCTACCGGCGCATGGATGTCGGCACGGCAAAGCCCACGCAAGAGGAGCGCGCACGCGTTCCGCACCACCTGATCGACCTCGTCGATCCGCATGAGGACTTTGACACCGCGCGCTGGTGCGCGGCAGCTGCAGCCGTTGTCGAAGACATCCACTCCCGCGGCAATCAGCCGATCTTCGTCGGCGGGACGGCTCTCTATCTGATGGCGTTCTTCAAGGGACTGATGGAGGGACCCGCCGCGGATCCAGCGCTTCGCCAAGAACTCGAAGAGCGCGAGCAGAAGGAGCCAGGCTGCCTGCACGTGGAACTGCAAGCGAAGGACCCGGTCGCCGCAGCGCGCATCCATCGTCACGACCTTCGCCGCCTCGTGCGTGCGCTCGAAGTGCTCCAGCGCACTGGCCGCCCGATCTCCGAACAGCAGGACCACTTCGCCCGCGACCGATGGGCACGGCCGTGTCGCATTGCCGCAATCTCGTGGCCGCGCGAGACCCTGCATGAACGAGTCAAGCTGCGCGCCGATGCAATGCTCGATGCGGGTCTCGTCAGCGAATGCGCATCGATCGAGTCCAGTTGCGGATTCTCACGCACGGCCGGCGCCGCGATCGGCTACGCCGAGTGCCGCGACTTCTTGCGCGGTCGCTACAAGGACCGACAAGAGCTGCGCAATCGCATTCGCCGCAACACGCACCATCTGATTCGTCGCCAGACGACATGGCTTCGCCGACTGCGCGAAGTGCGATGGATCCCAGGCGGCTCGCAAGTCGACGCGCTGCAAGCAGCCTTGCTGCGCGACGACGCGCCGCGCGCGACGTGACCAAGGGCACGCGACAACGGCAAGCCTGCACGAAATGCACAGCGCGTGCGCGAGTCCGCGACTACGCTGCGCCACCCCGATGACTCAGGACCCAGCCGACAGCAACTCGCCCGTCCCCACCGATGCCACGCGCTTGTGTGCGTTAGCCAAGGCTCTAGGAGTCGAGATCGACGATGCCAGCGCTGCGCAACTGCTCGCGTATCTGGACGCGATGCTGGCAGTCAACGAGCACATCAACCTCACGGCCGTCCGCGATCGCGAGCATGCGGTGGTGTTGCACGCGCTGGACGGCCTCGCATTTGGCCTCACGGGCCTGCGGCCCAGCCACGCGCTCGACCTCGGCACCGGCAACGGATTTCCTGGCATCGCGGTCGCGGCGCTGCATCCGCGCTCCTCCGTGATGCTGCTCGACCGCACTGCCAAGAAGATCCGAGCCATCGGCACGTGCCTTCTGACCGCGCGAGTCCAGGGCGTCGAGACCATGCAACTCGACGCGGCGCAAGCGCCCGGCCTGCACAAGGAGATGCGCCAGGCGTTCGACTGCGTCACCTCGCGCGCCGTCGGCACGCCCGCCGAGATCGCCCTGATGGCAAAGCCGCTGCTCTCGCAACGAGGCGCCCTCGTGCTCTGGCTCGACGCGGCAACCGAGGCTCCGCCGCAACTCGAAGGCATGCGTCGCGAAGCCGATATCGCCTACGACCTGCCTGAGCCCGCGGCGCGTCGTCGCCGCCTCGTGGTGTATCGGCGCGGCTGATCGCACTCGGGCCCAAGGACGCGAACGCGCGGTGCGGGCCGCCAGGAAGGGGCAATCGCGAAGGAGCCACCACGAAGGCGCCCTCGCAAAACGAAACTGGGCCGACAACCCAAACGGGCAGTCGACCCAGCGTGCCGCGCTGGTAGATCCCAGCGCAGACCGACGTCGCCTCAGCGCGTCGTGATCTCGTCGACGAGCGGCAGGCTCGTCGCGGTGACGAGGCCGAAGCGACCGATGTGCTCCAGCTTGCTCGTGCTCGACGGGTAGTTGACCGACGGATCGTTCTTGTCGTAGGTCCAGATGTGGCGGTCGATCGTGTCCTGGATCGCCATCAGATCGCGGCCGAACGCGTTGTTGCGGCCATCGTTGCGACGGCGAACGCCGCGGAAGAACGTCTCCGTCTCGTACTTGTCGGCGAGCCCCTTCACGTCGCGCATGCCGAGCGCGCGCTGCTCTTCCGTAAGGCCCGAGGAGTGGCCTTGCCACGTGAAGCTCTGGCAAGCGCCGAGCGAGAGAACCGTCAGTGCGAGGGCGAGGTTGCGCATGTTCGTGCGAACGCTGGGAGTGGGGTCTTGGGGACGAATGCTGCCGCGGGCTAGCGGCAACGCGGCGGAAACCTACGGACCCGCCGCGGCTCGCGCAACGACTTCATGCGCAACTTCCAACAACCCGGCCGCAACCGCCTCGACCCCACCCTTGCCTCGCCCGCGCCTCGTTCCCACGATCCGCGCAATGCTGCGCGCTGCCCTTCGACCAACCGCCCGAGCTTCAGCCCGCGCAGACCTTGTGCGTCGGGAGTCCTGCGGATGACCTCGCGAGCGCGTGGCCTCGCCATCTATGGCGGAGCATTCAATCCGCCCCACCGCACGCACCGCCGCATCTGCGAAGAGGCCCTGCGCCAACTGCCGGTCGACCGATTGCTGCTGCTGCCATCGGGCGACCACCCGCACAAACGCGGCGATGCGATCGAACAGGCACACCACCGCCTCGCGATGTGCAAACTCGCATTTGACGGCATCGCCGGCCTCACCATCGACGACCGCGAGATGCGACGCAGCGGCCCCGCGTTCACGGTGACGACGCTCGAAGAACTGCGGCACGAGCTACCGGATCGCGAGCTGTGGTTCGTGATCGGCGCAGACAACGTGCCGCTCTTGCCCACCTGGCGATCCCACCATCGCATCCTCGAACTCGCGCACATCGCGACGTTCCCACGGGTTGGATTCTCGCTCGACCGATCCCGCCTCGAAGGGCTCGATCTCACCGACAGCGAACGCAGCAACCTGCTCGCCAATTCCCTCGCGATGGAGCCTGACGCCGTGTCCGCGACGGACCTGCGAGCGCGCATTGCGCGCGGCGAACGCGGGATGACAGAACTCGACCCGCGCGTCGAGGACTACATCCGTGAGCACGGGCTCTACGGCGCATGAACTGGCTCCATGAGCATGCTTGGATCGCAGCGCCGGTCACCGCTGCGCTGACGCTCGCGATGCTGTGGCTCAATCGCCGCGCGCTGCCGTTGTTGCCGTTCGACGCGCCCAACTTGGGCCGCAAGCAACACGGCGCGAGAACCCCGCTCGCGGGCATCGCGATGCTGCCGACGATCAGCGCCTGTCTCCTCGCCAACGACCGACCAGCAGTCGCAGCGGTTGTGCTCGCGCTCGGCGCCACAGGCTTTGTCGACGACTGGCACAAGGAGGGCCGCCGCGAACTGGATTGGCGCATCAAGGCGCTGGCGCTCGGCGCAGGCTCGATCGCGCTCGCATGGCAGCACGCAAACCCGCTGTCCGATGCGTTTGCATTCTGCGCCGCAGCGTCTCTCGCCTTCGTGCTGATCAACGCGACGAACTTCCTCGACAACCAGAACGGCGCGCTCGCGGCGATCGCGGCGTCATGCCTGTTGCTCGCAGGCGGAAGCCATGGCCCGTTTGCTGCTGCGGCGTTCACAGCACTCGGGTTCCTGCCATGCAACTGGCCCAAGGCGAAGTGCTTTGCCGGTGACGCTGGCGCCTACGCGCTCGGCGCGTGCATCGCAGCACAACTGCTGGAGCGCCCGATGTCCGTCGACGCCATCGCCCCGTTCGCGGTGCCCCTGTTCGACTTCACGCAAGTCGTGCTGGTGCGCCTCGCGCTGGGCTTGAAGCCATGGGTCGGCGACCGCCGCCATGTGACCCACTGGATGCTGGCGCTCGGTGCGCCGCGCGTTCTCGTGGCGCCACTGCTCGCGCTTGCGGCAGTGGCAGTCGTCTGGGTCACGCGTTGACGCGTTTTGCTTCGGCGTCGATCCAGGCCTGCCAAGCAGCGGAGTCGGCGCCGAAGTCCTTGCCCGACAGCAGAGAGAGGTTGCGACGCGCCATGGTTGCGACCTTGGCATCCGACGACGACAAGGCAGGAACGAGCAAGCGAGCTGCGTCGAGCCGCTGCACGTGCTTCGTGCCGTCGGCGCTGCCCTGCCCATCGCCTGCGCGCCGGTTCTTGAACTCCAGCAGTTCCTTCAACACCGCGCTCATCATCGCGTGCAGGCGCAGCGACTCGCCCCACAGCAGGATCACGTAGCCAGCGAGCAGGAAGACGCAGAACCCGAGGACGAAGTTGGGGCCGAATGTCGCGGCAACCCAATCGGCGCCGGGAATCCAGCGCCCCAACAGCGCCACCAGCCCCACGCCGAGCAGGAAGATCGGCGTGAGCTGGCGGAACAGCGCCTCGTAGCTTTGCAGCTTCTGGTCCACGCGCGGATCAGCGACCGAGGACCTTCTTCATCGTGGCGCCGAGGATCGACGGCGTGTCGCAGACGTGCACGCCTGCGCGCGCCATCGCCGACTTCTTGTCCGCCGCGGTGCCCTTGCCGCCGCTGATGATCGCGCCGGCGTGGCCCATGCGCTTGCCGGGAGGCGCGGTCGCACCCGCGATGAAGCCAACCACCGGCTTCTTCACGTTGGACATGATGAAGTCGCAGGCCTCTTCCTCGGCCGAGCCGCCGATCTCACCGATCATGATGATGCCTTCGGTGCCCGGATCGTTCTGGAACAGCTCCAGGCAGTCGATGAAGTCGAGACCCTTGATCGGATCGCCGCCGATGCCGATGCACGTGGACTGGCCCATGCCGACGCTCGTCACTTGCCAGACGGCTTCGTAGGTCAACGTGCCGCTGCGCGACACGATGCCGATCTTGCCCGGACGATGGATGTAGGCCGGCATGATGCCGATCTTGCAGCCAGCCGTGTCCGTGACCGGCGTGATGATGCCGGGGCAGTTCGGGCCGATGAGGCGCGTCTTGCTGCCCTGCATGTAGTTGCGAACCAGCGCCATGTCGGCGACCGGAATGCCCTCGGTGATGGCGACGACGAGGTCGAGTTCGGCCTCGATCGCTTCACAGATTGCGTCCGCCGCGAACGCAGCCGGCACGTAGACGACCGACGCCGTGGCGCCAGTTGCCTTCTTGGCCGCAGCGACGGTGTCGAACACCGGCACTCCGTCCGCCGTCTGCTGGCCGCCCTTGCCGGGCGTCACGCCGCCGACCATCTTGGTGCCGTAGGCGAGCGAGTTCTTGGTATGGAAGGCGCCGGCTTCGCCGGTGATGCCTTGGACGAGGATCTTGGTCTCTCCGTTGACGAGAACGCTCATCGGTGTGCCCCCGCTGCCTTGACGATCTTCTCTGCGGCCTCGTCGAGCGAAACCGCGGTCTGCAGGTCCAGCTTGCTCTCGGTCAGCATCTTGCGGCCCAACTCGACGTTCGTGCCTTCGAGGCGAACGACGAGCGGAACCGACAGCTTCACTTCGCGCGCGGCGGCGATGACGCCGTCGGCGATCGTGTCGCACTTCATGATGCCGCCGAAGATGTTGACGAGGATCCCC
>CAIYFF010000586.1 GCA_903925435.1 uncultured Planctomycetota bacterium
GGCCTGCGCCCGCGGCTTCTTGCTGCTGGTCGGCGTCGAGCGCGGCGACAGCGACCTGGACGCCGACGCGACCGCCGAGAAGTTACGCAAGTTGCGCTGCTTTCCCGGCCGCACCCCGATGGACGCGACGATCTCAGACATCGGCGGCAGCGTGCTCGTCGTCAGTCAGTTCACGCTCGCAGCCGAACTCGCCGACGGCAACCGCCCGAGCTTCTCAGCAGCCGAAGACCCGGCGATCGCAGAGCGTCTCTACCTGCGCGTCGCCGATCGCCTCCGCGAATGCGGCCTGCCAACGGCAACCGGCAGGTTTGGCGCAAAGATGGAAGTGACGCTGTGCAACGACGGCCCGGTCACATTCGTGCTGTGCGCGCGCGATGGACGAGTGCAGCGCCGGGCCACGCGAGACCCGGGCTAACCGCGGACGCTCGATCAGCCGAGCCCCATCTCGTCGAGATCTTCCTCGTCGAGCCCGAGGTAGTGCCCAAGCTCGTGCTCCAGCGTGATCGAGATCTGCTCGATCAAATCCTCGGCGTCGCGCGCGATGCGCTCGAGGTTGCGCTGGAACAGGTAGATGTAGTTCGGCCGGATCTCGACGGACGACGCGGTGTCCGGCAACGGCGTGCCGTCGAACAGGCCGAGGATCTCAGGATCGAGTTCCTCGTCTCCGCCGCGCAACAACTCGACTGCGGGCACGTCCTGCACGATCACTGGCACTCGCTCGAGATGACGGCGGAACTGCCGTGGCAACTTGCGCGCGGCGAGCCGGACTTGCTGGTCGAACTCGCGACGCGACATCCGCACCGGCAGCCGGAAGCGGTCCGGATCGGTTTCGTGCGCCAGCGCGAAGTTCTCGTCCGCGCCCGCAAAGTCGTCGTCTCGCTCGAGCAGCATGCCGAGCACGAGATAGGCATCCGTCGGCGCGCGGGTCGTGTCGAACGAGCGCTGCACTTCGACGCGAGCTTCCTTGAAGCGGCACTGCCGAAACAGCGCGAGCGCAAGCCAGCAGCGCGAGGTCGGGCACTCCGCGTCTTCCGCGAGCACGGCGCGCAGCCGCTGCTCCGCCTCGCGCGGACGACCGAGCGCGAGCAGCGCGTCGGCAGCGAGGTAGAACAAATCGAGTGGGTCGCCTTCGCCGGCCTCGAGCGCCGCCTCGGCGAGCTGCAGCGCTTCTTCATCGCGGCCTGCATCCAATGCCGACTCAACGCGCGCAACCGCTGGGTGACGGCCGAGCACGGGATCGTCGTCAGGCGGGATGATTCCTCTTGGCTCGAGTTCCATGCCGATCTGCGCACCCTACCACGGATGCGCAATCGTGCGAGCTTTCGACGAAGGCGACATGCTCGCCGTGCGGAATGCAGAGTTGCGCAATAGGAATGCCCGGCGCGCATTCTTGTCGAGACTGCGCATGGAGCCGCCCGCTGCCGCGGGCTACAAGGCAACTCTCACTGCGGACATCCCCATGGCAACCATCCGAACGATCCTGTTTCCCACCGACTTCTCCGCGCCCGCGGCGCATGCGCTCGAGCGAGCCGTGGAGTTCGCCACCACGTTCGGAGCCCGACTCGTGCTGCTGCACGTGATCCCGCAGAGCGCGTATCCGATGCGCAACCTCGCCACGGTCTCGGGCTTCCCCAACCTGCGCGACGAGCTGAAGAAGGCCGCCGACCGCGATCTCGCCGAACTGCGCGCCAAGTTGCCGGCCGACATGAAAGTCGAAGGCAAGGTTCGCGAGGGCATCCCGCACATGCAGATCCTCGAGTGCGCAGCGGAGTGCGGCGCCGACATGATCCTGATGGCAACGCAAGGCAACACGGGCCTCAAGCACGTGCTGCTCGGCAGCACCACCGAACGCGTCGTGCGCATGTCGCCGGTGCCGGTGCTCACGATGCGCAGCCAGCAAGCCTGAGCGAACGGCCTCCGGAGCAACGCGTTCGCGTCAATCGACCGCGACTCAGGCCCCGAGCAGGCCTTCGCGGATCGCAAGGCGCGCGATCTCAGCAGGCGAGTGGCAGTCGAGCTTGCGCTGCAGGTTCTCGCGGTGCTTCTTGACGGTGCCGAGCGACAACTCGAGCGTCGCCGCGACTTCCTTGTTTGCCTTGCCGAGCGCGAGCAACTGGAACACCTCGCGTTCGCGCGGCGTCAGCGCTGCGAGCGCCGACGACTCGCTCATCGGCATCGTCTCGCCGCGCACCGCGCGCGCCATCACGCCGCTCGCGACCTTGGGCGACAAGAACGAGTCCCCTCGATGGATCGCGTCGATCGCGAGCGTCAGCTCGGTCGGATCGCTGTCCTTCGACAGGTAGCCGTCGGCGCCGTTCTGCAGCGCCTGCTGCACGAACTTCTGGCCTTCGTGCTGCGAAGCCATCAGCACCTTGGTGTGCGGGCTGCCCTTCTTGAGCGGCCCCACCGCGTCGATGCCAGACAAGCCGGGCATCGTGATGTCGAGGATCACGATGTCGGGCCGCAGTTGCGCAACGAGTTCGATGCCCGCGCGCGCGTCGCCGGCGTCGCCGATCACCTTGAACCGAGCATTGCGCTCCAACAGCGAACGGAATGCGGCGCGGACGATCGCTTGGTCGTCGATGAGCACAATCGAGATGGTCTGCGTGTCTGCCATACGTGAATCCCTGAGAACAGCGGGTTAGCTCGGTGACTGAGGATCGGCGGAGACTGCGCGAGGCAGCGTCATCCGGAAGCACGCGCCGGGACCCGGCGCTTCGACCAGATCGAGCGTTCCCTGGTGCGACTCTGCGATCTTGCGACTGAAGGCTAGGCCGATGCCCGTGCCTCCATCCTTGGAACTTTGGAACAGCCGGAAGATTTCGTCTCGCCTCGCCGGCGGCACGCCGGGGCCAGTGTCGTGCACTTCGAGCCACGCGGATTGGCCCTCGGCCTGCACGGACACCAGGATCCGCCCATTGCTCGAACATGCCTCGCACGCGTTGCGCAGCAAGTTGACGACGACTTCCTCGAGCAGTTGGCGGTCCGCGTGCACGCACGCGCGCTCGCCTGGTTGCTCCACTTCGATGGACATGCCTGCGCGCGCGGGCAACGCGTCGAGTTGCCGGATCGCTGCATTGGCGACCTCGACGAGGTCGACGTCCTCGAGATCGAGTTCCAACGGACGCGCAAACGACAGCGTGTGCGTCAGTAGACGTTCGATGCGCTGGATGTTCTTCAGCAGGTCGCCGACGACGACTTTCTCGTCGACGCCGAGCCGATCCGCCACCGCTGCGAGCGCGTGACGAAGGCTCGTGATCGGAGTGCGGATCTCGTGCGTCAACAGCGACGCTTCCTGGCCGAGGATCGCGAGGTTCTTCAGCAGGTCCATCTCCTTGTTGCGCGCACGATCGCGGTCGCGCAACAACTCGACGTGGCGCACCGCGCGCGCGATCGCCTCGAGCAAACGCTCCTTCGTCACTGGCTTGCTGATGTAGTCGAACGCGCCGCTGCGCACGGCCTCCGACGCCGTTTCGAGCGTCGGCAATCCCGTGATCAGCAACACCGGCTCGCGACAACCGCGGCGCTCGATGACCTCGTGCAGGACCTGCATGCCGTCGAACTCGGGCATCACGATGTCCGACAGCAAGAGATCGAATGCGCCCGGATGCAGGTGATCCTGGATCTCCGCGAATGACTGGCCCGCGATCACTTGATGCCCCTCGCGCTCCAGCATGCGCGCCAAAGTGCGGCGCAAGTTCGCTTCGTCGTCGAGGAGGATGATCCGTGCCATGTGTGTTCGCTTCCGCCGACTGGGTCGTCGTGCGGATATCCCCCTACCATTGCGCACCGGCTTCGATGGCGCCAGCGGCGGCACGTGGGCCAAAGGTCGATGCCCAGCCTCAGCAGTACGGCCCATACGCAAGGCTTGTGCGCAGCCGCTGGCTCTTTGGGGCGTCGCTCCTAGGATCCCGCCCCACGATGAGCCGCCCGGATGATCTGCCTATGAGACCTTCGCTTGGGCAATTCTCGCAGGAAGACGAGGCGGCATTGATGCGCACGATCATCGCGACCGCGACTGAGGGCATCGTGACCATGACGCCCGCGGGCACGATCGAGTTGGTCAACCGCGCGGCCGAGCTGATGTTTGGTTACGGGCCTGGCGAACTGATCGGCCAGGACGTCACCATGCTGATGCCGAGCCCCTACCGCGAGGAACACTCGAGCTACGTGCAGAACTACCTCGACACCGGCCAGGCCAAGGTCATCGGCATCGGCCGCGAAGTCGTGGCGCGCCGCAGGGACGGCTCGCAGTTTCCGATCCACCTGTCCGTCGGCGAAGGCAAGGTCGGCAACCGCCGCGTGTTCGTCGCGATCCTCAGCGACATCTCGCTGCGCAAAGAACTCCAGTCGCGTTTGTCGCTCGCCGAGCGCCTCGTCGCGATCGGCGAACTCGCAGCAGGAGTCGCGCACGAGATCAACAACCCGCTCAACACGATCCTCAACTGCGCGCAACTGATCCGCGACGGCGACTCCCCGATCGAGAACATCAACGTCATCGCCGATGAAGCGACGCGCATTGCAAGCATCGTCCAGGACCTGCTGCAGTTCGCGCGCAACGACAAGCGCGAGCTCGCTCCGACCAACCTCGCGGACGCGATTCAGCGCACGGTGCGCCTCGTGAACGAGAACTACGCGCGCGTCGGCGTGTCGCTCGAAGTGCGCCTCGCGGCAGATGTGCCCGCGGCGCTCGCCAACCGCTCGCAGTTGCAGCAAGTGCTGCTCAACTTGCTCAACAATGCGCGCGACGCCGTGCTCGCAAAGCGCACCGGCGAGCGATCGATCCTGCTGTCCGCCGATCCCGATCGCGGCGGCGTGCTGATCACGGTGCACGACAACGGCGTCGGCATCTTGCCCGAACTGCGCGACCGCATCTTCGAACCGTTCTTCACGACCAAGCGCGCGCGCGGTGGCACCGGCCTCGGCCTGTCGATCAGCAAGAGCATCATCGACAGCTTTGGCGGCGCGATCACGGTCGAGAGCCAGCCTGGCGAAGGCAGCTCGTTCAAAATCTGGCTGCCCGCGGACACCGAGCCGGGCCTTTAGCAGCCCGTTGAAGAACGGCTGCGTCGCCGAGAGCCTGGAAGCCGGGTCGAGATCAAGGAGTGCGGACGAAGTCGAATCCGCGGATTCGACGCAGTCCGCACGACGCAGAGATCGGCCCGGATGCCAGGCTCGCAGGCAGCATGCGTTCTTCAACGGGCTGCTAGCAATCGCCGTTGGCATCGGGTCTTTGCGAGACCGAGGCCGGATGCGGGACGTCCTCTTTCGCCCGGTGCGCGCGAACGCCGATGAAGGATGCGAACGCGGCCGTGCCAAGGCCGCAGGAGCCTTTGCATGAGTTCTCATCCGGCCCGCGTCCGCAGCGTCGCATTCCATGCCCATGACCCACGCCGCAACGAGCGAGGCATGGCGCTGATCTTCGCGCTGTTCTTCGCGATCGTCGCCCTTGGCATCACGCTGTCAGGAACGATCTTCGTGAAGGCGCACCGCGACGCCACGAGCATTCGTTTTGCGAGCAATAGCCAGGCGGTCGAGTTCGCGCGCTCGGGACTGATCGAAGCGATCGGCTGGTTCCGCAAACAGACGGCGCAGCCGGTGACGACGTTTGCGCCGCAGTTTGCGCCAACCGCCACGCCGCCGTCCTTCGACACGATCGACCCGGAGATCGGCATCGTGCGCGAGTTCGAGATCAGCGGCGCGATCTGGGGCCGCTACGAAGTCTGGAAGACCTGGGCCGCGGATCCCGATGCCGACCGACTCGCGTTCCGCACGCAGCTGCAATGCGAGGACATCTCGGACCAGCGCGGCAACCTGAGCCCGGGCTCCGTCTGGCGCCTTCGCAGCATCGGCTATGTGTTCCGCCGCACGGATCCAAGCGCCCGATTCGACGCAGAACCCAATCGCGTGATCGCGAAAGAACTCGTCGAGACGGAGATCCGCCGCCTCGCGCTGCAGCCTCCGGGCCAAGCGGCGCTTTGCACGCGCACCGCGAGCACGTGCCGCATCAACACCCGCGGCCGCATCTACGGCGGCACCAACGCTGCGGGCATCTACGTGAAGTCGGGCACGGGCTCCGTGACAGTCTCCGGAACCGGCGCCACGGTGACGGGCGGCATCTCGCCAAACGCCAACTACGACGACAGCATGACCGCCGTGTTCGGCGTCACGCTGGCGGAACTGCAGGGCATGGCCGATGCGGTGATCGTCAATCCTGCCGAGTTCCCGAGCCCACTGCCGGACACCTCGGTGGTCGTCGCCGACACCAGCCTCACGTTCGATGCGACGCGGCCGCTCACCGGCACCGGCATCCTCGTCGTCAACGGTGACGTCACGATCCAGCCTTCGAGCTACTCGAGTTTCTCGGGGCTGTTGTATGTCAACGGCAACCTCACCGTGCGAGAGCCTTGCGAGATGCAGGGTTCGATCGTGGTGACTGGCGCAGTGACCGTGCAGGGCTCGACCAGCGACTTCGCGACGATCACGTTCGACGACGGCATCGTGGCGCGCTTGCGCCAGACGCTGGGCACGTATCGTCAGGCGACGTCGACGACGCGGCCGTTCTGGGGCGACCAGCGCTGAAGCGCGATCGCGCAAGGCGCGGCCATGTGGCCAGCGCCTTGCGACCCGTCCATCACAGCGACAGGACGTTCGTGAACGACGCCGGCGCGTAGGTCGGGTCGTTCGTGAGCACCAGCGCTTGCAGGTGCACCTGCCCGCTCGCGAAGAACGCGGGGATGTTGAGGTTCAACTTGCCCTCTGCGTCGCCAACGAAGTACGAGTCCGTCAGCACGATCTCGTTCGGATCGAGCAGCAGACGGTAGTTCCAGTCGGCGATCTGGATGCCCGCAGGGAACAAGCTCGTCGCGAGGCCGAGGATCACGAAGTCGCCTTGGCTCACGTGGAACCGCAGCGAGTTGGGATCCCAGCCGTTCAACGGCTCGCGCGTTTCCACCATCGGCATGAC
>CAIYFF010000587.1 GCA_903925435.1 uncultured Planctomycetota bacterium
CGATCATGGCGAAGTGGTGCCTCCACCATCACAAGGAGAACTTCTTGAACACCGGGTTCGAGGAGATCTGCAAGCTGATGAAGCGCTACGACGTGTCGTTCTCGCTCGGCGACGGACTGCGTCCAGGCAGCATCGCGGACGCGAACGACGCTGCGCAGTTCGGCGAACTGGAAGAACTCGGCCGGCTCACGACACGCGCATGGGAACACGACGTGCAGGTCATGATCGAGGGGCCGGGCCACGTGCCGATGCACCTGATCAAGGAGAACATGGACCGCCAGCTGGCCCAGTGCCACGAGGCGCCGTTCTACACCTTGGGCCCGCTCACTACCGACATCGCGCCAGGCTACGACCACATCACGTCGGCGATCGGCGCGGCGATGATCGGCAGCTTCGGCACCGCGATGCTGTGCTACGTGACGCCGAAGGAGCACCTTGGCCTGCCGGACCGCGACGACGTGAAGGCGGGCGTGATCGCCTACAAGATCGCCGCGCACGCGGCCGACCTCGCGAAGGGCCACCCCGGCGCGCAGAAGCGCGACGATGCGTTGTCGAAGGCGCGCTTCGAGTTCCGCTGGAACGACCAGTTCGCGCTCTCGCTCGATCCGGTGACGGCGCAGAAGTACCACGACGCGACGTTGCCGCAGGATGGCGCGAAGGTCGCACACTTCTGCTCGATGTGCGGCCCGCGCTTCTGCTCGATGAAGATCACCGAAGAGGTGCGCGAGTACGCGAAGAAGGGAATGGCCGAGAAGAGCGCCGAGTTCACGCAGAAGGGCGGCGAGCTCTACTCCGAGCAGGCCAACTGATCCGTCAGCGCTTGGCGATCGGCAGCCGTGCCCAGAACGTGCTGCCGTAACCGAGGCGGCTCGTCACGCCGACGCTGCCGCCAAGGCCTTGCACGGTGTTCTTGACGATGGAGAGCCCTAGGCCCGTGCCCCCGAGCTCGCGCGAGCGAGCCTTGTCGACGCGGTAGAAGCGCTCGAACACGCGCTCCTGGTCTTCCTCGGCAAGGCCGATGACGGTGTCGACCACCAGGAACTGCGCCTGCTCGCCGTCCACCACAAGGCGCGCAGCGACCGAGCCGCTGCGCGGCGTGTACTTGATGGCGTTGTCGGTCAAGTTGGACACGACCTGGCGCAGCGCTTCGCGTTCGGCCGCGATCCAGATGGGATTCGTAGGCACGTCGATGCGCAGCGATACGCCGCGCTGCTCCGCAAACGCCATCAGGTCACGAACGACCTCGCGAGCGACAGAACTCAAGTCGCAAGGCTCGCCATGTTGGGCCGCGCCTTCGTCGAGACGCGACAGCGTCAGCAGATCGGTCACCAGCGTCGCTAGGCGCTGCACTTGCCGATGCATGCGTTCCAAGAACCGGGCGCGCGTGCCATCCGGCATCTCGGGGTCGTCGATCATCGTCTCGACAAAGCCCTGGATCGCGGCGAGTGGTGTCTTGAGCTCATGGCTCACGTTGGCGACGAAATCGCGGCGCAGCGATTCGAGTTGGCGCAGTCGGCTCTGGTCGCGCAACACGATGACCACGCTTCCATCCTTGCCGGGAACGGACACGGCGACGGCGACGAGTTGCCCCTGATCCCCCGCGCTGCGCGCCGCTTCGAACACTTGCGCCACGCGGGAGCGGCGTGCTTCAAACAGCGCGGTCTCCAGCTGGGGCCAATCCACCTGTTCCATCAAACTCGGCGCATCCTGGCCCGTTAGCCGCAATCCGAGCAGCGAGCGCGCTCCCGCATTGGCGCACAGCGCTCGGTCGCTCGCATCAAGCACGACGACGCCATCGGCGAGCGCAGTCAGCACTCCATCCAACGCTGCGCGTTCCCACGGCGGCGGCGGCTCCACTGCTGGCGGCGGCGGGGACTCCAGCTCTACGGGGTGCCGCGCAAAGCAGAAGCCCGCGCACAATGCGCACGCAAACGCGACCAACGGCCACCCGATGGAGGCTGCCAGGAGGCCGAGCGCCGAGAATGCGATACCTGCTGCAGTCTGGGCGCTCGCCAAATCCTCAACGCCTCCCGTCTGCGAATCGGTAGCCGACGCCGCGCACCGTCTCGATCACGTCGGCGGCATCGCCGAGCTTCTGACGCAGCGCGCGCACGTGCACGTCGATGTTGCGGTCTGTGACGATCGCATCTTCGCCGATCACGCGACTCAACAGGTGCGACCTTGGGAACACGCGACCGGGGTGCGACGCGAGGAAGTGCAGCAATCGCATCTCCGTCGGAGTCAGCGTCAGTAGCACGCCCGAGATCGTGGCTTCGTGGCGTCCGAGGTCGATGGTCAACTCGCCTCGCACGACGCGCTCGCCGCCACCGCTCTGCTCGCGCAACGGGCCGCGACGCAACACGACCTTGACGCGCGCGACGAGCTCCTTCGGGCTGAACGGCTTGGTGATGTAGTCGTCAGCGCCGATGCCGAGGCCGAGGACGATGTCGCTCTCCTCCGCCTTCGCCGTCACCATGATCACCGGGATCGCGCGAGTGACGGGGTCGCTCTTCACCTGCCGGCACACCTCGACTCCATCCATGCCCGGGAGCATCAGGTCGAGGATCACCAGATCCGGGTTGTCCGTGCGGATCCGACTGAGGCCCTGCTCGCCGTTGCGGCAGGAGATCACCTTGTGCCCCTCCCGCTCGAGGTTGTAGGTGATCACCTCGAGGATGTCGGATTCGTCTTCGATGACCAGGATCTTCGGTTTTGACACAGCAGGCCTCTTCGCTGTCGGAAGGGCGGGACGCTAGGAAGCTACCGTCAAGAACCAGTCAAGACGCTCTCAAGTTTGGCGGCAACTCGATGAATGCCAAAACAAGCAAGTCAGGCGATCCGCCGCTGCGCCATGCCGCGCCCGCCAGAATGCCCTCGGCGTGCAACGCGTCGAGGACCAGCCCCAGCGGCCTACCGTGGTCTCCAGAGCGGCTTGTTTCGACGCACCGCAGCGTCACGGATGCGCCGGCTTCCTGCGACTCGATGCACAACTCCAACGAGAACGCCTCGGCATGCGGCCCTTCGCAAACGCGCCGCATGGCGGACAGCAGCGCGTGGCACGCCTCGAATGGGTCCACCTCGGCCTCGACGTCCGCCTGCACAGAGATGGCCACCGAGGCGCCATGGTCGCGCAGCGGCACGCGCGCGACGTCGACCAACTCGCGGACAATCGTTGTCAGCGGCGTCGGATTGCGCGCTTCCCCGACGATCCAGCGCAGCGCAGAAAGAGAGCCGAGAGCCTTCGTGGCGCCCTCGAGCACTGCCGCGGCATCACCATCGATCTGGTCCCGCGGAGTCTCCGGGTCGCCAGCCGACATCGACAGGAGTCGGGCACGCCCGTGAACCGTGAACAGCGAGTTGCCGAGCGCATGCGCAATGCCGGGCGCGGCAAAGAGCAGATTGGCGGCGCGTGGATCTGGGCTCATCGGGGCACGTCCATGTTCCGTTCCGCATGTTGCGCGGTGGGTGTCGCTTTCGCTGCGTCTCGCAACGTCACGGAGAGTTCCAGCAGCTCGGATTGGCCGCGCTGGATGCGCAGACGCAGGACGGTGCCCGGCGCGGATTGCGTGATCTTGGTGTGCAAGTCCGCGCTGTCCGACACCGGCTCGCCATCGACTGCGAGCAACACATCGCCGTCGCGGATGCCTGCTTCGTCGGCCGCTTGCCCTTCGACCACGCGCCGCACGACGCAACCTGTTGCGCCAGCCACGCGCGTTGCAAACGAGATCCCAAGGCGCCCGCGGTGCACGCGGCCATCCTTGCTCTCGTCCATCGCGGCGAGCGCCCACTTCACCGTCCGACTCGGTATCGCAAACGACAATCCTTGCGCGATCTCCGCGCCCTGAGTCGTGACCCCCATCACGCGACCCTGCAAGTCGACGATCGGGCAGCCTGAGCTGCCTGGATTGACCGGGGCGGAGAACTGCACAAACTCGCTCGTCACGCGGAGGTCGTCGGTCGGCAAGTGCCGGCCGACGTAGCTGACGATGCCGGCAGTCACGCTGTGTCGGAATCCGTAGGGATTGCCGACCGCGATGACCCAATCGCCCGCGCGCAAGGATGCGCTATCGCCGAGTTCGAGCGCTTGCAGCGGCGGCGCATCGACCAACCGCAGTGCAGCCAGGTCCGTGACATCGTCCTCACCGACGATCTCCGCATCGAACGGCCCCTGTCCAGGAACGTCGACGACCAGGCGCAGCGCCGCGATCGTGAGGTGGCGCGCTGTGACGACGAGGCCGCCCGCATGGACGATGAAACCCGATCCATCGCGCACCCCGAGTTTGCTGTCCGTGCCGGCGGCAGTCGACGACAGCGATTCTGCGGCCGACGTCTGCTTGCCCATCGCCACGATCGCGCGCACGGCGACGACGCCGGGCGTGGTGCGTTCGACTGCTTCGGCAAAGGAAGGCAACGCAGCGATGCGCTGCGGCTCCGCAATCGATTGGGTGGTGGCCAATACGCCGCGGATGCCCTCCTTCGCGCCAATCCACCATCCAAAGCCGACGCACACAGATGCTGCTGTGATGCAGAGCAACGTGGTCCGGACTGGCGTGCGCGTCGGGGACGGCATGAAGGCTGCGCAGACTACCAGCACGCGAACGAGAACGCATGGGCTGAGGCCGCACAGCGTTATCCTCGGCGCGATGCACCCCACGACCGTCGCGGACTACCAGGCCCTCGTTGCGCATTCGCAAGAAACCCACGTGCTCGCGAGCGCCGCGGCGACACTCGCTTGGGACCAGGAGACCGGGATGCCAAAAGGCGGCGGCGACTTGCGGAGCCGCCAGCTCGAAGCGCTCGCTGCGATGGTCCACCAACGCAGCACGGATCCACGCATCGGCGAGTGGCTTCAAGCTTGCGAGTCCGATCGCAATCTCCAGCAAGAAAGCGACGCGGCCGCAAATGTGCGCGGGTTTCGCCGCGACTACGACCGCGCCACCAAGCTGCCCAACACCCTCGTGGCGGAACTCGCGCGATTGGAGAGCCAGGCGCAACAGGTGTGGGCCGAAGCCCGTGCGGCATCGGATTACGCGCGCTTTTTGCCGTCGATGGAACGGATGGTGTTCCTGCAGCAACAGAAAGCGGATTGCCTTCGCGGGTCGCGGTCGCGTTGGGATGCGCTCGCGGACCTGTGCGAACCAGGAATGAACGCGGCGTCGCTATCGCAGTTGTTCGCGCCGCTGCGCGAGCGCCTCGTGGCGTTGCGAGGTCAGCTCGATGCGCGTGGCAAGCGACCGGACGATCGATTCTCGCGCGTGCCATTCGAGGAGTCCGCACAAGAATCCGCATGCCGTGCCGCATTGCAGGCGATTGGCTTCGACTTCGATCGCGGGCGTCTCGATCGCAGCGCGCATCCGTTCTGCACCGGCTCATTCGGCGACGTGCGGCTCACGACGCGCTACAGCAAGGACAACGTGCTCGATGCGCTTGGCTCCGCGATGCACGAAGGCGGACACGGCCTCTATGAACAGGGCTTGTGCGCAGAGCACATGGGAACGCCGCTCGGCGAGGCCGCTTCGCTCGGCATCCATGAGAGCCAGTCGCGGCTGTGGGAGAATCACGTCGGCAGAAGCCGCGCATTCTGGCAATGGTCGCAGCCGATGCTGCGAAGCAAGCTCGGACTCGAGGTCGATGGCTATTCGGCGGACGACCTGTGGCGCGCGAGCAATCGCGTGGAGCCGAGCCTGATCCGCGTCGAAGCCGACGAGTTGACCTACGATCTCCATGTGATGGTCCGCTTCGAACTCGAGCAGGCGCTGCTCGACGGCTCGCTCGCGGCCAAGGACCTGCCGGCTGCGTGGAATGCGGGCTATCGACAGGCTCTCGGCATCGAAGTTCCCGACGATCGCCGAGGCTGCTTGCAAGACGTGCATTGGTCGTGCGGCCTGTTCGGCTACTTCCCCACCTACACACTGGGCAACCTCTACGCCGCGCAGTTTGCGAGCGCTGTGCGTCGCGACATCCCCGATCTCGATGATCAGCATGCGCGGGGCGACTTCGCGCCATTGCTCGCGTGGCTGCGCGACAAGGTGCATCGCCACGGCCGACGCTTTGATCCAGCAGAACTGTGCCGCCGCGCAACCGGCGCTGCGTTGTCGGCGGATCCATTCGTCGCCTACCTGGAGCAGAAGCTCCACGCGGTCTACGCATGATCCGGGAAGCGTTCCTCTTTGCCGCGCTGGTCGCTTCGGCAGTCGCGCAAGAACGCATCCCGCTCGATGGCGCATGGACGATCGTGCGCACGGAGCCCGTGGTCGAAGGCGCGCCCGCGCAGATCGCATTGCCTGCTGCGACCGAGGTGGCGCTCGGTGATGCATTCGACGGCATCGCGACCCTGTCGCGTGGATTGCCGCTGCGGCCCGAGTGGAAGGCGCGCCGCATCTGGATCGAGTTCGACGCAGTCGCCACACATGCGACCGTGTCCTGCAACGGCGTGGACTGTGGCGCGCACCTTGGCGGCTGGACGCCGTTCTCGTGCGAACTGACATCGCAGTTGCGTTGGGATGGCAGCGATCAGGTGGCCATTCGCGTCGACGAACGGGTCGGACACAACACGCAGGGCTTCCTGCCGATCATCCAACCTCACTTCGGCGGCGTCTGGCAGAACGTCCGCCTGTGCATCGACGATGGACTGTCGATCGATGCGACGAAGACGACGTGCTTTGGCCGCTTGCTCGACGGAGCGAAAGGGGAAGCGCTCGCTCGCATCGCCATTCGCCTCGGCTCCGGGGTTGTGCTCCCCGCCGATGCCGATTGCATCGTGCGCATTCGCGATGGCGCGGGCCGCATCGCGGAGAGCTCCGTTGCACTCGCTGGCGAGGCCGCGGCGGAGTTGCGCATTGAGGCGAACTCCGTGCGTCCTTGGACTCCCGCTGCGCCCCACCTCTACGCCGTGGAGTTCGAGCTTAGGAGTGGCGGAGTCTCGCTCGCGCGCCACGGCTGCCGCATCGGCTTCCGCAGCCTTGCTGTCGATGGCTCCAGGATCGTCTTTAACGGAGCGCCGTTGTCCGTGCGCGGCGTGCTGCACTGGGGCGTCGGCGAAGGCCAACTCGCGCCGCCGACGGATCCAACCTGGTGGCGTGCGCAGATCGAGGGATGGAAGGCGCTCGGCTTCAACCTGATCAAGTGCTGCCTCTTCGTTCCGCCGCCGTGCGTGCACGAACTCTGCGACGAACTCGGCATGTTGTGTTGGCAGGAGTATCCAACATGGCATCCCAAGCTCGATCAGGCGCACCAGGACGAGTTGCTCGCCGAGTATCGCGAGTTCTTCGCGCAGGATGGCGGGCACCCATCGGTCGCATTCCGCAGCATCACCTGCGAGACCGGACATGACGCAGACCTCGCGGTTGTGCGCACGCTGTTCGATGCGTGCCATGCGGCGGTGCCCGACACGTTGGTCGTCGACGACAGTTCGTGGATCGGTTGGCAGCGCGTGACGGACTTCTGGGACGAGCATCCCTACGGCAACCATCGCTGGCTGTTGCGCAGGCTCGCTGACTTCGAGGCCCACATGGCTTCGCATGGCAGAAAGCCGCTGCTGCTCGGCGAGTGCATTGCCGCCGACACGTGGGTGGATCTCGCGCAATGGGACGCGCGTCCCCATGCGCCGCAGTGGCAACGACCGCTGTGCCTCGACGACCAACGGCGATTCGAAGCGTGGATCGTCCGCGAGTTCGGCGCCGAGACGATGCGATCGATCCCCGCGATTGCCAACGACCACGCGCTCGCGCTGCGGCGCGCGCAGATCGAACTGCTTCGGTCCGAGTTGCCGTATGCGGGCTATGTCGTCAGCGTCGCAAGCGACATCCCGAAAGCGCGCATGGGATTGCTGGACGCATTCGGCAACGAGAAGTGGGCGCCGCGCGACTTCTGGTGGCATCGCGACCGCATGCTGGCGCTGAAGGGCTTGCAGCGCGCGTTCGTGACGAAGCGTGGAGTCGAACTGCGGTTGCCCGTCGTCGCATGCGGCTTCGAGGCTCGCGACCTCAAGACCACCCCATTGCCGAGTGTCGACACGCCGCAGCGAGTGCGCGTTCGCGCATCCGCTGGCGACGTCGCCTCGCATTGGGATGTGTGGGCGCTGCCTGAGTTTCTTAGCCAACGTCCGAGCGATGTGCTCGTGCTCGACCGTCTCGACGCAGCGTCGATCGAATCGATCCGCCGCGGCACATCCGCGTTGCTGCGCGTGGGTGCGCAGAAGGGCGCCTTGCGCGCGGATTCTCTTTGGCATCTTCGCG
>CAIYFF010000588.1 GCA_903925435.1 uncultured Planctomycetota bacterium
CAGAAGGACTTCCTGTCGATGCTGAAGCGCTCGCGGCCCGACGTCGACTGATCTGCGTCAGGCGTCGCTGCGGCGCACGAAGCTCGCGACCCAGAGGTCCTTGCAGTAGGGCAGTTCCGCGCGGTGCGCGTGCAACGAAAAGCCGTTGGCCTTGCACCAGCGCACGAGTCGGCTCAGCGTGATCGCATGGCGCATCGGCGCACGGCCTGAAGCAAGGTCGCGCAACCTGCGGCTTGCGTGGTGCACGCTGCACGGATGGAAGAAGCTCGCGACGAAGAATCGTCGGCTGACGCGGCAGGCTTCTTGGACCGCGGCCTTCTGCGCCGATGGCTCCAAGTGGTGGAGGAAACGAAACTGCACCGCGCCGTCGAACGCGCGATCCACAAACGGCAGCGCGAGCGCGTGCGCCTGCGCCATGGGCTCCGTTGCGCCTCCATCCATGGCCTGCTGCAACATCGCAAACGCGCCGTCGACGCGCCCGATCCCGTGGCCACGCGCGCGCAAGAACGGCGACAAGCGGCCCGCTCCGCATGGCGCGTCGAGCACCGTCTCGCCGGGGCGCCCCGGCCACACGGAAGCGAGCAGCGCGAGTTCGCGCTCGGTTCGCGCTGGGTTGCGATCCTTGTAGGCCTTCGCCTTGCCCGTCCGTTCGTAGCGAGCCGCCGTGTCCATCGGCGACAAGCCGCGAACGATCGTTCGCGCATGCCGCGCAGCGCCGGCGCGCTTCAACAAGCGCAACGCAAAGCGCAGCGCAGCGTGCCGCGCGATCGGCAGCGACTGCACCGAGCGTTGGAACCGACGCAGCGCCCGGCGACACGTCTTGAGCGGCGCTGGTCCTTCTGCCGCGACTTCGCCGTTGTGCAGGTCGAGCAGGCCAAAGCGCCAGTAGCCCAGTTCTTGGCGCACGAACACGTGGTCCGCCGACAGGTCGGGCAGCCGGAATCCTGCCGCCAGCAGATCGCCGCAGAACGACGCCAGCATCCGCAGCATCGTCGGGTCGTGTTCGCAGCGCAGCAGATGCTCGACGAGCGGCGTCCCCGGCATCTGCTCGCACAAGTAGAACGAACGTCCGTCGCTCATGCGGCCGCGCAGCACGGGGCGCGGGGTCTCGACGCCGCGTTGGCGCAGCGCGAGTGTCACGAGGCATTCACGCTCGGCGTCGTCCTTCGCGTGCGGCCGCGTCATCGCAAACGTGATGCGATTGCGGATCGAGCACGGTCCGAACTGCTTCATGTAGTAGACGCGGCCGTCCGCCCGAATGCGTACGACGCTGCGCGCGCGGTTCTGCTGCGCCGCGAGTTCATGAGGGTGCGCGAGGATCGCGTCGCGGTCGGCAAAGCGCGCGCGTTCCGCGTCGTCTGCGCACACGAACTCGTAGTTGCCCGACATGGGCGGGGCAGGGTAGGCACGGCTCGGGGGCGTTCCAAGCGCGCGCCGCGCTGCGCCTTCGACTCATGCTGAAGCGCGCGCTTGCTCGCGCTGCGTTGCGGGCCCAAGATCGCGCCATGTCGAGCCGCCGCACCGCAACGCCGGTCCTCTCGCGCGAAGTCCTCGCAGCGCTTCCCAAGTCCGACCTGCACCTGCACCTCGATGGCAGCCTCCGCCTGCCGACGCTGATCGAGCTCGCCAAGAAGCGCAAGGTTGCGCTGCCGAGCTCCACTCCGGAAGGCCTGCTCGAGACGGTCTTCAAGAGCTCCTACAAGAACCTGCCCGAGTATCTGCGCGGCTTCGAACTGACGGTCGCGTGCATGCAGGACGCGGAGAGCCTCGAACGCGCGGCGTATGAGCTCGCGATCGATTGCCGCAAGGAGAACGTCTTCTACATCGAAGTGCGCTTTGCGCCGCAGTTGCACGCGCGCGCGGACTTCCCGGTGCGCGACGTGCTCGCCGCGGTGTGCAAGGGACTCGAGCGCGCGAAGAAGGAGATCAACAAGGACCCTCTGGTGAAGAGCGGCGAGGTGCCGCCGTTTGCGTGCGGCGTCATCGTCTGCGCGCTGCGCTTCTTCCTGCCGGTGTTCAGCGCGCACTATCGCGCCTACTTCGACGCGCTGCCGTCGGCGCCGTCGACCGACATCTACGCGCTCGCATCGCTCGAACTCGCGCGCGCCGCGGTGCGCGCTGCCGAAGAAGACGGCCTGCCGATCGTCGGCTTCGACCTCGCCGGCCAAGAACGCGGCTTCCCGGCGAAGGATCATCAAGCTGCCTACCAGCTCGCGCACGAGCACTTCCTCGGCAAGACCGTGCATGCGGGCGAGGACTACGGCCCCGAGTCGATCTTCCAGGCGATCACCGATTGCCACGCCGATCGCATCGGGCACGGCACGTGGCTGTTCAGCCAGCGACACATCAAGGACCGCGCGATCACCGACAAGCGCGCCTACATCGACAAGCTCGTTCGCTACGTCGCGGACCGCCGCATCACGCTGGAGGTGTGCCTCACTAGCAACCAGCAGACGATTCCCGAGCTGCGCGACAACCTCGGCAAGCACCCGTTCCGCATGATGCGCAAGGAGCGCTGCAGCGTGACGCTGTGCACCGACAACCGGCTCGTGTCGCGCACGACGATGACCGACGAAGTGCACAAGGCGGTGGAGACGTTCGGCCTCGATGCGCGCGCACTGAAGGACGTGCTGATCTACGGCTTCAAGCGCGCGTTCTTCCACGGGCCCTACCACGAGAAGCGCGCCTATGTGCGTTCGATGCTGAACTACATGGAGTCGGTGTTCTTGAAGTCCGGCATCGATGTGACCGGGCCCCGCTGAGGCGGGGTTCGCTCCGCAGCAAGCGAGGCGGAGTCCTGCCCCACGAGTTCCCACGGTGCGGAACTTTCGCCTCGAGGCATCCCCGAGGGTTGTCCGATCCAGGTCTCGGGGTAGTCTCCCCGACTCGTGACCGGCCCGAGCCACCCTGGCCCGCCGTCGTGTCGCGCCAATCCGAGGAACGCACTGATGAGCGCATTCCGTGCAACCATCGCCTGCTTGGCGATGTCGATGATTTTTGCGAGGCCCGCCTCGCCTCAGTGATGAGGCGGTGGTGGGGGAGCCAGTTCGGCTCCCGTAGCGGGTCCTAGTGGTGCAGGACGGGCTGGCCCAGGTGGCGGCGGTCGCGGCGGCATTCCCATCGATTTCCGTCGAGGGAAGACGTCCAAAGACCTCCTCCAGATTTCGTGGGACTACCCGGTTTGGAAGCCCGCGGCGCCGACGACCGGCGAGCGCGAGAAGGGCGGCACCGTCACAGTCCAGCGCGAGCACGCGCTCCCGCTCGAGCAAGCGATGCAGCTCGTCGTCCGCGAGGACCGGCGACCACTGCTCGTCATGCGCGAGTGCGAGAAGTGCAAGGGCACGGACCATGCGCTCCTGAGTCGTTCCCTCGACAACGAGCAGACGGTGCTGCTCACGCGGTGGTTCCACTGCGTGAAGTTGCCGCCGAACGTGCTGTCCGCGGACCATCCGCTGACGGCCCTGTTCAAGCAGTCGAAGGAAGGCGAGCGCATTCCGCACTTGTTCTTCGTGGATCCGGACGGCGCCAACAAGACGCCGCTGCCCGGTGACCAATCGCAGACGCAGCTTTGGGAGACGATGTTCTCGTATCTCGACCGCGCCTACGAAGGGGACGCGAAGAAGGCGCTGAAGGAACTGCGTTCGATCCTGAACCAGCTCGATCGCATCGACAGCCAGGCGACGGAGATTCGCGGGCGCGTCGACAAGGAGATCGAGAAGCGCGGGCCGGACTCCGACAAGCTGCCGAAGATGGAAGAGCAGTTGGCGAAGCTCGAAGAGGAGCGAAAGAAGTTCGTCGACAAGGAGCTCGAGCTGCGTCGATCGGCGCTCGTCGAAGCGAAGCCTGAGGCCAAGGCCGAAGGCGAGCAGGCCAAGGACGCCGACCCCAAGGCGGGCGGCGCGGACGCGAAGTGACGATGCGGCGCCGCTGCGCCACGACGCTGCGCCGAGCAATCGGCGCAGCGTGGTTGTTGTGCGCGGCGCTTGCTTGCCCGCTGCTCGCCCAAGACAAGGACGCGAGCAAGGACAAGGCTCCTCCGCTTGCCGGCAAGGGCAAGGAAGAGGACGAAGTCACGCGCATGAAGGTCGATCCCTACACCGGCGGGGACCTTGCGTTGCTGCAGCAGGCCGGTCACTCGGCCTACGGTCCATTCGTCTGGTCGAAGGACACGCGCACTGAAGACATCGACCGCGTGCTCGGCGAAGGCCGCGTGCTGTGGCTCGAGACCGCGCATTTCCGCATCGGCTGCAATCTGCGCACGGCGCCGATCCCCGAGAAGCAGGCGCAGCGCAAGGCGATCCACGACGAGGTCGCGGCGCTGCGCAAGAAACTGCCGAAGATCCCCGACAAGCCAAAGCGGCTTGATCCGTGGTTGCGCATGCATCTGTATGCGGCGCGCGCCGAGAAGCTGTACGCCGAGTTCGAGTCGCTGCTGCTCGCCGGCGGCGCCAAGTTTGGCACTGCAAAGGAGCCGCCCGACGGCCCGTATCTCGGATTGCCGGACAAGCACCTGCTCTTGGTGTTCCAAAAGAAGTCCGACCTCGCGCGCTACTTCGATCGCTTCTGCGGCGTGCAGGCTGATCGTTCGTTCAGCTACTACCTGCCGACGAGCCACCAGATGCTGTTTGGCGTCTCGGTCGAAGGGCTCGAAGTGGAGGACGACCCGTCGCTGCACAGCCACGTGCTGTATGGGCTCGCGGGCAACCTGTGCAACGGCCTGCGCGGCTACTCGTATCGAATGCCGCCGTGGCTCGGCGAGGGCTTTGCGCATCTCGTCTCGCGTCGCGTCGAGACCGAGTTCGTCAATGTCACCATCAAGGACGACGAAGCGGTCAACGAAGAGGAGCAGCACCTCTGGCCCAAGAAGGTCCGCGCCCGTGCGCAGTACGACCGCACGCGGATCCCCTTTGCGCAGATGACGCTGTGGCAGCAGAGCAAGGACATGGGATACCACGGCGAATTGCAGTCGTGGTCGCGCGTCGACTTCTTGCACAAGCAGGACAAGGACAAGCTCGGCG
>CAIYFF010000589.1 GCA_903925435.1 uncultured Planctomycetota bacterium
GACACGATCGTCATCTTCGACCGCATCCGCGAGAACATCACCGAACAGCACAAGCTGGGCGGACATGTGTCGCTGCGCGAGATCATCAACCTGTCGGTCAACCAGACGATGTCCCGCACGATCCTGACGACCGGCGTCACGCTGTTCGTCGTGCTCGCGCAGTTCCTCGTCAACTGGGGCACGGGCTCGGACCTCGAGACCTTCGCCTTCGGCATGCTGATCGGCATGATCAGCGGCACCTACAGCACGATCTTCATCGCGGCGCCGGTGCTGACCTGGATCGCAAAGCGCTACCCCGCCTCGGCTCTGCCTGAGGCCCCCGTCGACGAGACCGTCGACGCCCCCGCCGCCGCGCAGTGACGGCGCCCTGCGCGCCGCGCCCGTTTGGGCTGCGGCGCGCCCCCCATCTGCGCCGCTCCCCCATGCGGCGCCGCTCCTCATGGACACGCAGCACGGAATCGCGCGGTTTCCCGACCACCTCCAGGGATTCGACCTGCGCTCGATGCCGGTGCTGCGCACCGATGTGCTCGTCATCGGGGGCGGCATTGCCGGCGCCAGCGCTGCGCTGCACGCAGCCGAAGCCGGAGCCGAGACTCTGCTGCTCGCGAAGGCCCCGTTCGAGGAGACGAACACCGCGTGGGCCCAGGGTGGCATTGCCGCAGCGCAGCGGGCGGACGACAGCCCAGCGCTGCATGTCGCGGACACTCTGACCGTCGGCGCAGGACTCAGCGATCGCGGCGTCGTGCAAAGCGTCGTCGGCGACGCGCGCAACGCGCTGCGTTGGCTCCAGGGGCTCGGCACGCAGTTTGACCGCGAGAACGGCGAACTGGCGCTGTCGCGCGAAGGCGGACACACCCGCCACCGCGTGGTGCACGCAGGCGGCGATTGCACAGGCGCAGAGATCCAGCGCGCGCTGGTCGAGTCGCTGATGCGCCATCCGCGCATCTCCGTTCGCACCCCTGCGTTCGTTCGCGACCTCGTGGTGTCCGAGGGACGTTGCGTCGGCGCCATCGTCCAGATCGACGGCAACGAACTCGCGGTCGAAGCGGGTGCGGTCATCATCGCCACCGGCGGCGCAGGCCAGATCTACCGCGAGACGACGAACCCCACCGGCGCGAGCGGCGACGGCCTCGCGCTGTGCTTCCGCGCCGGGGCGCGGATCTCCGACTGCGAGTTCGTCCAGTTCCATCCGACGACGCTCTACATCGCCGGCGCCTCGCGCTTCTTGATCAGCGAAGTGGTGCGCGGCGCGGGCGCCGTGTTGCGCGATCGCAACGGGCACGCATTCATGCAAGGCGCGCATCCGATGGCGGACCTCGCCCCGCGCGACGTCACGAGCCGCTGCATTCTCGACCGGATGGTCGCCACCGGCGACACCAACGTCTACCTCGACCTTCGCCGCGTCGACGGCGATGCCGCGAAGCGGTTCCCGTCGATCGCCAAGATCTGCAGCGCGTTCGACATCGACATCCGCAGCGACATGATCCCGGTGCGCCCGGGCGCGCACTACATGGTCGGCGGCGCTGTGACCGACCTCGACGGCCGCACCTCGGTTGCTGGACTGTTTGCCGCAGGCGAAGCGGCGAGCACCGGTCTCCACGGCGCCAATCGGCTCGCATCCAACTCGCTGCTCGAAGGCGCGGTCCTCGGCAGGCGCGCAGGCCTCGCCGCAGCCGCCGACTCGCGAAGCTCCGGCGCGAAGTTGCCCCGCGTCGCGAATGGCGCGGAGCCCGTCGAGAACCCGCCGCGACTCCAGTTCGACGACTTGCTCTACTCGCTGAAGAGCCTCATGTGGCGACAGGTCGGCTTGCGCCGCACAGCCGAAGGCCTCGTCGACGCCCGCCAGCGCATCGCGTTCTGGCACCACTACCTTCAGCGCGCTGCGACCAAGGATCGCCGCGTCTACGAACTGTCCAACATGCTCACCGTCGCAGCGCTCGTCACCGAGGGCGCATGGCTGCGCGCCGAGTCGCGCGGCACCCACTTCCGCGACGACTGCCCCGCGCGTGACGACAAGGCGTTCTGCCGGCGGATCTTCCTGCAGCGGGGCGCGGATGGTCAGATCCTCGCTGAGCAAGGCGCCTCCACTGCGCCGACGGACCAGCCAGCGTGACCACCCCACAAGATCTCGCGCGCGATTACAGCGCGGGCCATAGCACAGAGGCCGTGTTGTTCGGCGTCGTCGCCCACGGCGAGCAGCGCACCGCAGCCGAAGCGCTGCACGAACTGCAGCTGCTTGCCACAACCGCGGACTACGTCGTCGCTGGCTGCATGGTGCAGCACCGTCGCCACCCCGATCCGCAGACCTATCTCGGCGCGGGCAAGCTCGCGGAACTCGCAGAAGTCGTGAAGCTCGCGCGCTCTGGCGCCGTGATCTGCGACGACTCGCTGACCCCGAACCAAGCCAAGAAGATCGAAGCGGCGGTCGGAGTCCCGGTGCTCGATCGCAGCGAGCTGATCTTGCAGATCTTCTCGATGCACGCGCGCACTCCGCAGGCGCGCCTGCAAGTCGAACTGGCCGCGCTGCAGTACGAGATGCCGCGCCTGCGCCGCAAGTGGACCCACCTCGAGCGCCAACGCGGCGGCATCGGCGTTCGCGGCGGCGCTGGCGAGAAGCAGATCGACGTCGACCGCCACATGCTGCGCGAGCGCATCTCCTCGGTCGCGCGCGAGATCAAGCGCATCGAGCAACACAAGGTGCGCGAAGTTGCGTCGCGCCCCGACCTCTTCACGGTTGCGCTGGTCGGCTACACCAACGCGGGCAAGTCATCGCTGATGAACCGGCTCTGCGACGCCGGTGTGCTCGCAGAGAACAAGCTGTTCTCGACCCTCGACACGCGCACGCGGCCCTGGCGACTTCCGGGCGGTCGCACGATCCTGCTGACGGACACCGTTGGCTTCATCAAGAAGTTGCCGCACGAGTTGGTTGCGAGCTTCCACGCCACGCTCGAAGAAGCGCTCGCCGCGGACCTGCTGCTGGTGCTGGTCGACGGCAGCTCACCCGATGCGGCCGAGCAGCTCACGACCGTCAACGAAGTGCTCGAGTCGCTCGACGCAGCGGACATCGCTCGCATCACGGTTCTGAACAAGCTCGACCTCATCGAGGATCGAACCAAGCTCGCGGAGCTTTGGCAGAAGGATGCGCAAGCTGTCGCGATCTCCGTCCAGTCCGGCGAAGGCCTCGACGCGCTCAACTCCGCGATCCAAGAACGCCTGTCGGACGTCGAGAACCGCTGCGCGCTGATGGTTCCGCACACGGCTGGCGGCTTGCTCGCGCACATCCGTGAGAAAGCCACGGTGATCAGCGAGTTCTACACCCAGCAAGGCTGCTTGATCGAAGTGCAGGCGTCGCCAGCGCTGCTCGGTCGCCTGTTGTCCGAAGGCGCTCGCTACGCCGAGGCCGAGGATCTGCCCGAAGGTGTGAAGGGCATCGAGATCCCCGACGACGAACCGCCGAGCGGCCAGCAGCGCTGAGCAGGAGGCTCAGCCCACCGGGAACATCGCGTCGAGTTCGCGCAACACCTCGGGCGACACCGCGAGGTCGACGGCCTTCAGGTTCTCCTTCAGCTGTTCCTTCGTGCGCGCGCCGACGAGCACAGCGGCGACGTGCGGGTTCTGCAGGCAGAACGCGAGCGCAAGGTTCGACGGCAGCATCCCGTGCTTCTCGGCGAGTTGCTTGAAGGCCTGCGCCTTCTGCAGCTTCTCGTCCGTCAGATAGTCCTTCACCTGCTTGTTCACGCGGTCGTCTGCGCCGCGCGATCCTTCCGGCGGCGGCTGCCCAGGCAGGTACTTGCCCGACAGAACACCCTGCGCCATCGGCGAGTAGCAGATCTGGCCGAGGCCCAGCTTTGCCGACACCGGCGCGATGTCGCGCTCGATGCCGCGCTCGAACAGGTTGTATTCGGGCTGGTTGCTGATCGGCGCGTAGAGGCCGTGCTTCTCGCACAGCGCCACCGCGTCCGCGATCTGCTGCGCAGTCCAGCTCGACGTGCCCCAGTAGAGGACCTTGCCTTGGCGCACCAGATGGTCCATCGCGCGCACGGTCTCGAGCAGCGGCGTCTCCGGGTCGTAGCGATGGCACTGGTAGAGATCGATGTAGTCGACGCCGAGGCGCTTCAGCGAGCCATCGCACGCTTCCAGCACATGCTTGCGCGAAAGCCCCTTGTCGTTGACGTCGTCCGACAGCGGGAAGAAGCACTTCGTCGCGAGCACGAAGCAATGGCGCGGCAGCTCCTTGATCGAAGCGCCGAGCGCCAACTCCGCGACGCCATGCACGACCTCCTTCTTCTTCCCGCGCTTGTAGACGTCCGCGGTGTCGAACAGGTTGATGCCCAGTTCGAACGCCTTGTGCACGAGCGTCGAGCTCGAGTCCTGCTCCAGCGTGTTGCCGAGCGTGAGCCACGAGCCGAGGCCCGCGACGCTGACTTTGAGGCCGGAGTTTCCGAGGTTGCGATACTTCATGTGCGTGTCTTGTGTGCGCTGCGCTGCGATTGCTAGCGCGGAGTAGTGCGGACGATCACTTCGATGTCGTGGCGCGCGCCCGGAGCGAGCACCATCGCGTCCTCGCGAACGCAGGCTTGCTCGATGCAGACCATCTTGTCCCACTCCTCGGCTGCGAAGTCCGACATCTCGGCGGCCTTCTGCTGACCGGGATGCCAGACGAGCGTCGAACGGAGCCCGCGCTTCTCGATCTCGATGCGGCGCCCCATCGTTGGATCGTCGAGCACGACCTTGGAATCCGTGCCGTGGAAGAATCGTTCCGACTCGCCAGTGATGCGCACCGGTTCGTTGCCGTGCACATGGCGCGCGCCGCCTTCGAGGTGGTCGCAATACTCAGCGCCTTCGAGCCCGTGGATCGCGACCTTCGTCACGTCGCCGACCGCCAAGTAGGTGTGCAGCGAGAACTCAAACGGCCACGCCGCGTCCCCGCGATTCTCGATCGAGGCTTGGATCCGCAACTCGTCGCCGAAGTGCGCGTGGAGTTTCAGCCGGAACGGATGGTCCCATTCCTTGCGCGTCTTGCTGCTGTCTTCGACCTGCATCGCAATGCGCCCGCTCGCGAGGTCGGTCTCGGCCTCGCTGACCTTCCAGTCACGCCGACGAACGACGCCATGCGCCTTGCCGACGCCGCGCGGATCTTCGCCAAACCACGGGAAGATCACGGGGATGCCGCCGCGGATCGGCTTGCCCGCCTCGAAGCGGCTGTTCTTGCTGACGAACAGCACGTCGCGCCCATCGTTCCCACGCCATCGCAGGATTTGCGCGCCCTGGGTGCACATCTCGCCGCGTGCGGCGCGCAGATACTGCAGTTCGTCAGACATGTCTCAGTATGGCTCGCGACTTCACGTCGTGCGGTCGCGGAATGAAGGATCCAACTCGATGCCTAGCCCCGGCCCCGTCGGCAGCACGAGATTGCCGCTGCCATCGAGAGTTGGAGCACCGACGAACGGAGCGAACCCGTGCGCAAAATCTCCGATCGGCGGATCGTGGAGCACTTCGACGTACGGCACATCGGGGGCCGCCGCGCATGCGTGCAAGTGCGCGATCGTGCCGATCCCGCGACCGCCATGGTGCGGCGCAATGCGCGCGCCGTGTTGCCGCGCGAGAGCGAACGCGCGCCGCAAGCCAGTCAATCCGTCCACCACCATCGCGTCGGGTTGCACGATGTCGTACGGCGCGAGCGCGAGCATCGGCCCGTATTCCTGCAGTCGCAGGTTCTCGCCGCCGGCGATCGGGATCGCGACCGCGTCGCGCAGCCGCCGCAGTTCTGCATACGCGTAGCGCGGCAATGGCTCTTCAAGCCACGCGACTCCGCGCTGCTCCAGTTCCTTCGCGGTCTCCAGCGCGCGCGCGTAATCCCATCGCACGCCAGGCTGCCAATCGCCTTGCGACTGCGCTTGGTTGGCGTCGCACAGGATCGTCATCGACGCGCCCACTCGCGTCCTCACGGCATCGACGATTGCGAGGTCCTCGCGCATCGAAGCGGCATGGAGCCGCAGCTTGATTGCGCCAAAGCCTCGCTGCTGCAGCGACGCGGCGAGCTCCGCGCGTTCGTCCGGCGCGCCGAGACGAATCATGCTGGCGTATGCAGGAACGCGATCGCGATGCGCACCGCAGAGCCGATGCAGCGGCACACCTTCGATCTTCGCGCGAAGGTCCCACAGCGCGATGTCGACGCCAGCCATCCCGCCTTGGTTGCGCATCGCAAAGCGCATGCGCTCGAACAGGGCCTCGACGTCACGCGGATCCGCGCCGACCAGAATCGGCTCCACGGCCTCGAGCACGCGCCCCTTCACGGCGGGACCCAATCCGGTGAAACCCTGGTCCGTCTCGATCTCCAAGACACTGCCGCCGCCGCGCGAGAAGCGCATCGCCGCGCCCTGTTCCCATGCGGGCTCGATCGATCCCACGTCCTGTTGGACGCGCAGCATGACAACGCGCAGCGCGGTGATCTTCATCGGGTCCGCTTTTGTTAACCGCGC
>CAIYFF010000590.1 GCA_903925435.1 uncultured Planctomycetota bacterium
GACCGTGCTCGACTATGCAAAACGCGGCACCGGCGAACACGACACGCTGACCGCGAAGATGCGCGCGCTCGAAGCGCGGATGGCGGAGCACGACGAACAGGCGCTGCGCGAGTACGGACAGCTGCAGGCCGCGTTTGAGTCAGGCGGCGGCTACGACCACGACCACCAGGTCGAGAAGGTGCTCGAAGGGCTCGGCTTCGACTCCGAAGGCCGCAAGAAGGACGTCTCGGTTCTGAGCGGCGGCGAGCAATCGCGCGTGCAACTGACGGTGTTGATGACGACGCCGGCCGACCTGCTGATCCTCGACGAGCCGACCAACCACCTCGACCTCGCGGGCATCGAGTTCGTCGAGGACTTCGTCCGCCGCTATCCGGGCGCGGTCATCGTCGTCAGCCACGACCGATCGTTCCTCGACGCGATCGCGACGTCGATCGTCGAAGTCGGCGACGGCGTGGCAACGCGCTACAAGGGCAACTTCTCGCACTACGCGCAGCAGCGCGACCTGCGCCTCTTGACCGAAGCACGGCAGTTCAAGAGCCAGCGCGACTGGTTCGAGAAGGAGATGGACTACATCCGCCGCAACATGGCGGGGCAAAACAGCGCGCAGGCGAAGGGCCGCCTCAAGCGCCTGCAACGCGTGCAGCTGATCGACCAGCCAAAGGGCGAGAAGCGCTCGATGCAGCTGCAGTTCGGCGAAGCGAAGGGGCGCAGCGGCCAGACGGTGATGGAGGCCGAAGACCTCACCGTCGCGATCGGCTCGCGCACGCTGATCGAGCACGGCGCGTTCCGCGTGCAGTTTGGCGAGACGGTCGCGTTGCTTGGTCGCAATGGCGCCGGCAAGACGACGCTGCTTCGCTTGCTCGCCGGCATCGGCACGCCGCGCCATGGCGTGATCAAGCGCGCGCTCAACTTGCGCATCGGCTACTTCAGCCAGGACAAGAGCGACCTGCCCCACGACGGCACCGTGCTCGACGCGCTGCGCGCGCTCGATCGCACCGTCGAGGAGAAGGAGCTGCGCGACCACCTCGCGCTGTTCTTGTTCTGCGGCGATGACGTCGACAAGCCGGTTGCGGACCTGTCAGGCGGCGAGAAGCAGCGGCTCTCGCTCGCGCGCATGCTGCGCACCGAGTTTGACCTGTTGTGCCTCGACGAGCCGACCAACCACCTCGACGTGTCGGGAACCGAAGGCCTCGAGCAGGCGCTCAAGGAGTATCCGGGCACCGTCGTGATCGTGTCGCACGATCGACGACTCGTGCGCGAGATCGCAAACCGCGTGCTGTGGGTCGAAGGCGGCGCGATTCGCACGTTCGATGGCGGCTTCGACCAGTGTCAGCAGAAGCTCGCCGAAGAACGCGCCGAACGGACCCGCATCGAAGCGGAAGAACGAGAGAAGGCAGCGAAGAAGGCGGCCGCGGCGGCTGCGCAACAACCGCAAGCGCAGAAGGCCATCGAGACAGGCAAGGTGCGCAACCCGCTCATGTTCCAGAAGCTCGAAGAGAAGATCATGACGCTCGAGGAACAGGTCGAAGCGACGCGCGCCGCGATGATGGCTCCCGACAACTACGCCTCGACGCAGAAGATGAAGGCGTTGCAGCTGAAGGAAGAGGACCTCAAGAAGCAGCTCCAAGACGCCTACGCGCAGTGGGAGAACTGGCAGTGACGAGCGTCGACTTCGCTGCGCCCGATGCGCGCATCACGACGCGCGATGTCGCGCGAGCCGCGATCACTGCAGCGATTGCGATGTGCTGCTACGTGGCGCTCGGCCAGAACCTGATGCACGGGTTCGACGCGTTCTACTACCTGCGCGACGTGGACCAGGGGCAGCTGCATCACCCGCGCATCGCGTTCTACCTGCCGCTTGCGTGGGCGTTCACAAAGGTGATGAGTGCGTTCTCCGTGCGCGAGTATGAGGCGATGCGCGCGCTGTCGTCGCTCGGCGCCGCGATCGGCGTCGCGTGCGTGCAACTCGCGGCGCAGCGCCTTGGGCTATCGCGCGGTCGCTGCGTCGCCGCGGCGGCGGCAGCGGCGAGCCTTCCGGCCGTGGCCTACTCCGCGAGCGTCGTCGAAGTGGACGCCGTGTTCTTTGGCTGCGCGTGCGCGAGCTGGATGCCGTTCTCGCGACTCTTGACGACGCAGCGTTGGAGCGCAGCGATCACCACCGGCACTGCCACCGCGATCGCCACCGGCTTCCACGCTTCGGGCCACTTGCTCGCGCTGCAGTTGTGCGGCCTCGCCGCGATCTGGGACTGGCCGCAGCGACCGTTGCTGCAGTCGCTGCCGCGCGCCGCACTGTTGCTGCTCACGCACCTTGCCCTCGCGACCTTGATCGCATTCGCATTCGGCACAGGCGAGCAAGGCGAGATGGCGACCAACACGGTGGGCCACGCGTTCCCGCTCGACTTCGTGCCGCATGTCGCGACGCATGAATTCGTCCTCGCCTACGCGCCCATCGGCCTCTGCGCGCTCGCTACGTTGCTCGATCGGCCGCGCATCGGCGCGGGTCTCGCGTACGCGATCTGCCTGTGCGGCTACGTCTTCGTCTCCACCAAGATCCTCGGCTACCAGCGCTACGCGAAGGAGTTCCTCTCGCAAGGCGACATCGTCGAACGTGGCTCGTTCTTGCTCGCGCTCGGCGCGCCGATGGCGTTGCTGACGGCGCGACTGTTGCCCGTGCGCGCGATGCTGGTCGCCATCGCAGCGAGCGCCGCGTTTGCCGTCGTGCAGGTGAAGTCCCACGACTGGCCTGACGATCCGCCTGCTGCCAGCGATGCGATCGAAGTCGCGCTGCTGCGCGGCCCCATCGAGCCGTTCGTCGCCGACACGCAAGAATGGGCGTGGATCGCGCGGCGCCATCCGCAGGTTCGCGGCACGCTCTACGGCTCGGTGGCAACCGACGTCGCGGCTGCGCGCGAGAAGGATCCCACTGTCGTCACGACGGAGATGGTGCTGCTGTGGTTTGCGATGGAGTACGACCGCGCTGTGCAGAAGGGCGCGCAGTATGTCGTCACGCAGCGCGCGCTCGATGCGATGGAAGCGAGCGGCGATCCAGCCATCGCGCCCGCCGCGAAGTTGCTGCTCGATCGCTATCGCTTCCAGCTCATCGCCGACGCGGGCCCGCTGAAAGCGTTCCAGCTCACGCGCAAGTGATCGAACTCAGCGCTTGGGTCGCGCGTGCACCATCACCGACGCGCCGCGGCCCATCGCAGCTTCGAGCCATGACAACGGCATCGCCGCGAGCGTGATGCCGAGGTAGCTGAGGTTGGCGATCGCAGCCCCGATGCCGGTGGGCTTGCCGCCGCGACCGAGGCGCGCTGGCGGAAACAACCCCGGCGCCACGCTTGTCGCAAACGTCGTCGGGTTGTCGCGCATGCAGTGCTGGTTCTCGGCGATCACTTCGAAGCCGTGCTTCTCGAGCGTCATGCGGAACGAGTCCGCCGTGTAGTCGACGAGATGGCGCGGCACGTCGTAGCCATGCCAATAGCGACCGAGCAACTTGGCTTGCAGGCACGCCGCGTTGGGCACTTGCAGCACCACTTCGCCATCAGGCCGCAGCAGACGCTTCATCGCGTCGAGGATCGGGCCCACGGGATGCACGTGCTCCAAGAAGTGGAACGCGGTGACGAGCGAGAACGTCCCGTCCGCAAACGGGCAATCGCTGAGCGTGCCACGGATCCCTTGGAAGCCGCGCGCGCGCACCGCCCACACCGCGGACATGGAGAAGTCCATGCCGATCGCAGACCGCTCGCCGAGCGCCTGCAAGAACGAGCCATCGCCACAGCCGACGTCGAGCATGCGCACATCGATGCCCCGCTGCTTCTGCGCCGCGATCGCGCGACCGACGAACCGCACGTGGTCGCGCAGCACGAAGCTGCGGTAGGCCTCCATGAGCCCGCCCTGCGCTTGCGCGTGGTCGGCCTGGTCCGTGGGGCCAGCCCAGTAGTCCTTCGGGTAGTAGGCGGCGAGGCGTTCGAGCGGCGGGATGTCGGCAAGGAAACGCGAACTGCACCGCGCGCATTCGGCGATGTCGAAACGCTCCTCCGTGGTGCGGAACAGCCGGTCACCAAGGGACCGCCAACGCACGCGCACGTCGGTCGCGCCACACACAGGACAACAGCTCGGACCGCTCATGCTCATTTCTCGTGTTAGGCTAACCCGCCGCTCGCGAGACGGCACCGCATCGTCACGATGTGAAGCGCTCGCGACGGTGATCGCTCGATGGCGCGGGCGGTTGGTCGTGAAGTCCCGTCCCCTTTTCGCGAGCCTGCGGCTCGTCCCCACCCCACAATCGCGCGGCCTCCTCGTCCCCCGTCGAGGCTGCATCCCCCCCGTTCCTCGACCTGCCCGCGCCATCGAGCCGACCTACGTCGCATGACTTCTTCGACGACCGAACCGAGCACGCCCCGCGTGAGCGCAGTCGTCGTCAACTACAACTGCGGCGCGATGCTGCTCGACAGCTTGCAGTCGCTGTGCGCGCAGGATTGGCCCGACCTCGAGATCCTGCTCGTCGACAACGCGAGCAAGGACGGCAGCCTCGACGCGGCCGTCGCGCGCTTTGGCTCGCGGCTGCGCGTGATCAAGAACGCGAAGAACGAAGGGTTTGCGCGCGCCAACAACCAGGCCTTCGCCGCGGCGACCGGCGAATGGGTCTTCTTGCTCAATCCCGACGCGATCGCAGAACCGAATGCGATCACCGAGTTGATGCGCTTCGCTGCGGGCAGGCCCGAGATCGGCATGCTCGCATGCCGCATCCACCGCATGCAGGAGCCCAACGTCTTCGACTCGGCGGGCCTCTTGCTCTACCCCGACGGCGTGTGCCGCCCGCGCGCGTGGCAGGAGAAGGACCTCGGCCAGTACGACCGCGCCGAGGAAGTGCTCGCGCCGCACGGCTGCGCCTGCGCGTATCGCAAGACGATGCTCGCCGACACCGGCGACTTCGACGAAGCCTACTTCTGCTACCTCGAAGACCTCGACATCGCGATGCGCGGCCAGCTCGGCGGCTGGAAGTGCTGGTATGTGCCGACCTCGCGCATCCTGCATCACAAGTCCGCGAGCGCCGGCAACTACTCGAAGTTCAAGGCCTACCACGTCGAGCGCAACCGCATCTACAACGCGATCAAGCTGCTGCCGCGCTTCATCCTGTTGATGAGCCCGCTGTTCTCGCTCAATCGCTACATGATGCAGGGCTACGCCGCGGCAACGCACAGCGGCCTGTCGAGCGACTTCGTGAAGGAGTACTCGTGGTTCCAGCTCGCGTGGCTCATGTTCCGCGCCTACACGGCCGCGATGTGGCGACTGCCGCGCATGCTGCGCGCGCGGCATCGCATCATGAAGAACCGCAAGATCAGCAAGCGTGAGTGGTACGAGCTGGTCAGCAGGTTCAAGCTCGACGCGATCGAGTTGGCGCTGAAGTACTGAGACGGCGCGCAGCGGGACTTCGCTTCGTCACGGATCGCTGCGTCACAGCAGCGCTTCGTCGCGACAGCGCTTCGTCGCGACAGTGCTTCGTCACGGCAGTGCTTCGTCACGGCAGTGCTTCGTCACGGCAGCATTGCGTCACGGCAGCGCGA
This sequence comes from uncultured Planctomycetota bacterium, assembly GCA_903925435.1. Lineage (GTDB taxonomy): Bacteria > Planctomycetota > UBA1135 > UBA1135 > UBA2386 > SXPK01. The sequence goes on from CAIYFF010000590.1 coordinate 5,568, forward strand.
AGCCGTGCGCCTTCAGCATCTTCTTGCCCGCGTCGCCGCGAACGAACGCGACGAACGCCGCGGCGGCGTCCTTGTGCGGCGCGTCGCGCAGCACGGCGATCGGGTAGCTCGCGCGCACGTCGTGCTCGCTCGCGATGGCGACTAGCTCCAGCGTGTCGCCGGTGACGTCGGTGGCGTAGACGATCGCCGCGTCGACTTCGCCGAGGCGCACCTTGCTCACGAGCGCCTTCACGTTGGTCTCATCCGAGACGGACTTCACCTCGATGCCCGCCTTCGCGATCGCTGCGCGCGCGTAGCCGCCGACCGGAACCGTGGGACCACACAGCGCAACGCGCAGGTCGTTGCGCGCGAGGTCGTGGATGCTGCGCACGTTCTTGCCGTTGCCCTTCTGCACCGCGATCGCGAGCCCGTTCTCCGCGAACGTCACTGCGTCCCCGTGCGCGAGCCCCTTGCCGACGACGCGCTGCATGTTGGCTTCATCCGCCGATGCGAACACGTCGGCCTTCGCGCCCTGCTCGATCTGGAACGCGAGGTTCTGCGATCCGTCGAGCTGCAACCGCACGTCGTAGCCGGGCTGGGCCGCCTCGAACTCGCGCTCGATCGCAGCGAACGGCGCCGCCAGCGACGCAGCGGCAAAGACGGTGAGCGGCGTCTTGGAGTCGCTCGCCCGATCGCAGCTTCCGAGCGCCAGCAGCAATGCTGCGGCGCATCGCGAGTAGAGGAACGACCGCCGGCTTTCGGTCTGCATGTGGCGCGTCGTAGCGGAGCCGGACGCGACCGGCAACGCACCAGATCCCACGCCGATCCGCTGCGCAGTTCGCGGACCTTGCCTCGACTGCTATCCTCCCCGCCCCCGATTCCGGGCCATCTGCACGCGCCGTGAGCCAACTCCAACGCCATCTCCAAGACCGCCTCCTCACCGCCCTGCAGGGCCTCGGCCTTCCGCGCGCGCAGGCAGAACCGCTCGTCGTGCTGCAACCGCCGAAGAACCGCGAGCACGGCGACACGGCGCTCGGCGCGTTCCAGCTCGCGAAGGCGCTCGGAAAGGCGCCGCCGCAGCTCGCCACCGAACTCGCCGCGGCGATCACCGCCGACGATGTCGTCGAGTCGGCGCAGGCTGCGGGTCCGTTCGTCAACTTCCGCTTCCGTCGCAGCGCGCTCGCGAAGGACGTGCTCGGCGACATCCTCGAAGGCGCAGCGCCATACGGCCCCGCAGCGAGCAACGGCCAGGTCGTCTGCATCGACTTCAGCTCGCCCAACATCGCGAAGCCGTTCCACATCGGCCACATGCGCAGCACGGTGATCGGCGCGTCGCTGCGTCGCATCCATCGCCACATCGGCGCGACCGTGCACGGCATCAACCACC
>CAIYFF010000591.1 GCA_903925435.1 uncultured Planctomycetota bacterium
GAGCTGGTGTGCAGGTCCACGAACACCACGGGGCCGCGCGCCGTGCGGATCACGCGATCGAATGCGGACAGCAACGCGCGCTGCTCGCGATCCTCGTCGCCGTCGCGCTCGGGATCGCGCGCCAGAAGGCGCGCAATCTGTTCGCCGCCCCATTGCCGATTGAGGTCGCGCTGCAAGAAACGCACGCCGCGCGACAGCGCCGACAAGTTGCCGCCGAACGCGACGATCCTGCCGGTGACCTTGAGTTGCTGCTGCTGCAACCGCTCGAGCACACGCTGCACGGCGAGCACGCCTGCAGGCTCGTTGCCATGGATGCCTGCGAGCACGCACAAGGTCGGGCCCGCCGCGCCGCTGTCCCACGAGCCGAGCTCGCGGCGGATGGACGGCACTTCGGTCAACGTCATGGTCATTCGGCTTGGTTCTCGCGCAGATGCTTCTCGAACAGCATCGCGGCGACGCGAATGAGATCGCGCTCCGTGATGATGCCAACGAGCCGCCTGTCTTCGACCACAGGCAGGCAGCCAACTTTGTTTTTGCGCATCAGCTCGATGGCATCGAGCGTCGCGGTGCCTGGCGCAACGCACACCGGATCGCGCTTCATGATGTCCTTCACCGCGACCGGCTGTTGCTCCTTGCCCTTCATGCCTTGGCCGACAAGGCGCAGCAGCGAGCGGTGCGACACGAGGCCGACGAGCTTGCCTTCGTTGTCCTCGACTGGCACGTGACGAATGTGACGCCAGTCCATCAGGCTCGCAGCGAGATCGACGACGTCCTCGGGGTGCACCGTGAACAGGTCCGTCGTCATGAACTGGCCGACCTGCAAGTAGCTCTCGCGCCAACCCTCGAACTCGCCGGTATCCGCAAGCTCCCACAGGTGCACGGGATCGCCGCCCTTCTGGCGCGTGACCGCGGACCGCACGATCGCGCACATGCGCTGGTCCTTGGTGCCCTTCTCGCCCATCGCAGACAGCGAATCGAGCGACCACCGCGCGCCGGTGCGGTTGCGCTTCACGCGCTCATGCAGCACGCCGAGGTAGCGATCGATGTCGGCGGAGTCGACCTTCGCGCTCTTCAAGCCTTCGCGCGCGAGCGGCAGCAGGATCTCTTCGATTAGCACCGGCGCCGGATACTCCTTGCCGTGGAACCACGTGAGGTTCGCCTGCAGGCCAAGGCGCGCCGCCGCGATGAAGTTGGCGCGCGCGTCGTCGAACTTCATCACGCGCTGCACGTCCTGCACTTCGTGGCTCACGGACGACATGAGGCCGAAGAAGAACGCGGCCGTCGCCATCTCGTCGAGCACGCTCGGCCCCGCCGGGAATGCGCGCGCCTCGATGCGGAGGTGCGGCTTGCCATCGCTGATGCCGTAGCACGCTCTGTTCCAGCGATACACGGTGCCGTTGTGCAGGCGCAGCGCAGTGAGGTTGGGCACGCCGCCGCGGTCGAGCACCTTCATCGGATCCTCGTCGAGATCCGTCGCGAGCAAGAGGCGGAAGCGCGCGATGTCCTCGCGGAAGATCTCGAGCACCGACGAGCGCATCCAGCCGTCGCCGAAGTCGACGCGCGGACGACGACCGCGCAATTGATGCGCAGCCGAGCGGCCGTCGACAGACTGCTGGAACAACGCGACGCGCGTTTCACGCCACAGCCTGCGGCCGAGGAGGATCGGCGAGTTGGTCGCGGTCGCTAGCACCGGCGCCGTGATCGCCTGCGCGCAGTTGTAAAGCTCTGCGAACTCCTTGGGCCCCGCTTGGAAGTGGACCTGAAAGCTCGTGTTGCACGACTCGAGCATGACGTTGTCGTGCGTCATCTCGAACTCGTCCACGCCCTTGATGCGGAACTGGAACTCGCCGCCGCGCAGCTGCGCGAGCGCATTGTTGAGCGCGAGGAAGCGAGGGTTCTGCACCATCGATTCGAGCGAGAGGTCCGACCGACGCAGCGTCGGCAGGATGCCCGCGAGCACGATGTCGCCGCCGAGTTCGTTGGCCGTCTTGCGCGCCGTGTCGAGCAGCCCGTTGAGCTCCTGCTCCATCGCCGACAGGCACTTCCCGCCGTAGACCTGCGGGCTCATGTTGCATTCGAGATTGAAGCGCGCGAGCTCGTAGGTGAACTGCTTGTTGTCCGCGAGCTTTCGCATCATCTCGTCCGCGCCGCACCACGCGCGGCCGGACTTGTCGATCAAGAACATCTCCTGCTCGGCGCCGATGCGGCGCACGCCGGACTCGAATCGGTCCTCATCGAGCATGCGTTCCAGCGCGTGCACGTCAGCGAGGATCGCCTTCATGAAGGCACGGAGTTGTTCGTCGCTGAATGCGCTGCTGATGTCGTGACGGCCCATATCGGGATGCGGTCGCCTCGCAACGATGCTGCGTGCCCGTTGCGCACCGTGCGCGCTCAGGCCGCTCGTTGCGGGCGGGCGGCATGGTCCCAAGCCGACCGCGTCCGTGCAAACGAGTCGATGCGCACTTTCTCAGCCCGGCGGTGGCGCAAGCCACGGCCGCGCCTAGAGTCCGCGCCGTGACCAGCTCTACGATCGCAAAGAACTCCGTCGTCACTCTCCACTACAAGCTCACCCTCGACGACGGATCGGTTGCCGATTCCTCGTTCGGCGGCGATCCGCTGGCCTACCTGCACGGCCACGGCAACCTGGTGCCCGGCCTCGAGCGCCAGCTGCAGGGCAAGAAGGCGGGCGACAAGCTCGACGCCATCGTGCCCGCGGCAGAGGGCTACGGCGAATACGACCCGCAGGGTGACCAGACGCTGCCGCGCAGCGCATTTCCGCCCGACGTGGAGATCCAGGAAGGCATGGGTTTCCACACCGAGGACGACAAGGGCAACCCGATCCCCCTGTGGGTGAAGGCCGTCGACACCAAGGGCAAGCAGATCACGATCACGTCGAACCACCCGCTCGCGGGCCAGCGCCTCAACTTCACGATCGAGATCCTGTCGCTGCGCGCCGCAACGAAGGAAGAACTGTCGCACGGCCACGTGCACGGTCCGGGCGGCCACCACCACTGATCGCCAACGCAGCATGAAGTCTCGCGTCGGCCCTTGCCGACGCGGCTTCACGCGGGTTCCGTGCCGCGCATGACGCGCCGCCCGCTTCGCTTCCTGTCCGCCGCCTTCGCCGCACTGCTCGCGGCATGCTCCGCGCCGGACTGCCGCGAGTTTCCGCAGCCGGAGTCGACTGCCGCCGCTGCAACCGCAACCGCCGCACACGAACGCGTGCACACAAACCGCGACGGCAAGCAGCTGTTGCAACTGCCCAAAGAAGACGACGCGTTCGGATTCGTCGTGTTCGGCGACC
>CAIYFF010000592.1 GCA_903925435.1 uncultured Planctomycetota bacterium
GCGCGAATGCGCCGCGGTGGCGCGGCAGATCCTCGGCGTGCGGCAATTGCGTTCGCTGACGAAAGACGAGCAACTCTGGATGTCGCGCTGGGCGCCGATCGTGTGCTTGTTGCCTGGGATCGAAACGTGGGGCAAGAAGGACCGCCGCGCATTGCTCGACGTGATCCGCAAGAAGGCGTCGCGCTCGGAGTCGGACTTCGTGTTGGCGTTCGACAAGCACAAACTGCTGCGCAAGGCGATCGCGGCGCTCGCGCACGGCACGGCGACCTTGCGATGAAGCCAATGCGCATCGTCAGCCTCGTGCCGAGCACGACGGAGAGCGTGTGCGCGTTCGGCGCACGCGAGCGCCTGGTCGCATGCACCAACTGGTGCACGCATCCGGCGGAACTGCTGCAAGGGGTCGCGCGCGTCGGTGGCACCAAGAACCCAAAGCGCGATGCGATTGCGCAGTTGGAGCCCGATCTCGTGCTGTGCAACGCGGAGGAGAATCGCGAGGAGGACATCGAGTGGCTGCAGGCTCGCGCGCCAGTCCTCGTGCAGGCGCCGTGCACGGTTGCCGAAGCGGCGATGGCGCTCGCCGAACTGGGCGAAGCGCTTGGCTGCGAAGACGAGGCTGCGCCGTTCGTGGCAGCGATCGCGCGCGAACTGGCTGCGCCGCCGCCGGTGCAGCGCCTGCGCGCGTTCTATGCGATCTGGAAGAAGCCGTGGATGAGCGTCTCGCAGTCGACCTACATCCACGATGTGCTGCGGATCGCGGGGTTCGACAACGTCACTGCCGACTCTGCGTCGCGGTATCCCGAGGTCGCGATCGCGGACATCGCGGCCATGCGCCCCGATGCCGTGTTGCTGCCCGACGAGCCGTGGGTGTTCGACGAAGCCCAGGCGCGCGAGATCGCGGCGTCACAAGCGTTTGGCGCTGCGAAGGTCACGCTGTGCTGTGGCCGCGACTTCTGCTGGCACGGCGTGCACGCGGCAGAGGGCGTGCGACGGGCTCGGGCGCTGGCTGTACGTTGCACCGAGCCATGAAGCGCGCCGAGCCATGAAGCCCAGGCTGGGCTGGAGACTTCAGTTGCTCGCCGAGCGGCGGCGCAGCAACAGCATCGAGCCTGCTCCGATTACGAGGCCAAGCGCGAACGCGATCCAGACGACGGGCATCTCCAGCGGAGTCAGGTGGGCGAGCATCATGGGGAGCAAGTTGTAGCGGGGCTCCGCTCGCGGAAAAGCGCGGACTCGCGAAGCAGCCTGCGCGGTAGATTCTGCCGCCGATGTCGATCCGCCTCGTCGTCGCGTTTTCCTTCCTCTCCGTACTCGGCGTCGCATTCTCGGCGTGCTCCACGCCGGTGGCTGCGCGCCCAACCTGGGCCATCGCGCTGCACGGTGGCGCCGGGACGCTGGAGCGCTCCGCGTCGGTGGAGCAGCAGCAGGAGCATCGCGTTGCCCTCGAGCGCGCGCTGCAAGCGGGCCGCGAACGGCTGCAGCGCGGCGAGTCTGCGCTCGACGTCGCCGAAGCGGTCGTGCGCATTCTCGAAGATGACCCGCACTTCAACGCCGGCAAGGGCGCGGTGTTCAACGAGAAGGGCGAGCACGAACTCGATGCGTCGATCATGGACGGTTCGACGATGGCGTGCGGCGCGGTCGCGGGCGTGCGCACGGTGAAGAACCCGGTGTCGCTCGCGCGCCTCGTGATGGAGAAGACGCGGCACGTGCTGCTGATGGGTGAAGGCGCCGAGCAGTTTGCGACGCTGGTCGGCGTCGAGCGCGTCGAGAACACGTGGTTCGACACCGAGTACCGCCGCAAGGTGCTGCAAGAGGTGTTGGAAGAACGAAAGCTGAAGGGCTCCGCGCTCGGCTCTGCTCGCAATGCGCCGCGTGATCCGCGCCACGATTACGGCACCGTCGGCTGCGTCGTGCGCGACCAGAATGGTCGGCTCGCTGCGGCGACGAGCACGGGCGGGCTCACGGGCAAGCGCTGGGGCCGCGTCGGCGACGCGCCGATCGTCGGCGCAGGCAACTACGCGGACGGCATCGTTGCGGTAAGCGGCACGGGCACCGGCGAGCAGTTCATCCGCCACACCGTCGCGCGTTCGATCGGCGCGCGCGTGCAGTTCGGCGGGCAATCGCTCGCGGAGGCCGCCAACGCAGTCGTGCACGGCGTGCTGCGGCCCGATGATGGCGGCATCATCGCCGTCGATCGCGAGGGCAACCTCGTCGCCAGCTACAACTCGACCGGCATGTATCGCGGGCTCGCGGACAGCAATGGCCGATTCGAAGTCGCGATCTTCGAGAAGTGATCGAGCGCAATCCGCAACGCAAGGACTCCACGATGTTCGACTTCGGCATGATCCGCAGCGCATTCACGGTTGCGCTTCTCGCGCTGCCATTCGTCGGTTGCACAGCGCAGC
>CAIYFF010000593.1 GCA_903925435.1 uncultured Planctomycetota bacterium
GACAACCAGGGCAAGTGGGTCGCGACCTGCAAGGCAGGCGATCTCGCGGCTGGCAACGAAGGCCCGTCCGAGGTCCTGTTCGGTGTCGGAAAATCCGACAAGCAGGAGCACGCCAAGGTCTCCTTCAAGGCCCACGTGCCGGTGCTCAAGGATCAGAAGAAAGCGGTCGATCTCACCCTGGACCTGCTGCTGGAGCAGGCCCCGCCGGCTACCGGCGAGATCTGGCGCCTCCCTGCAGCACCTGCGGCGGCAGGCAAGTAGTCCTCACTCGGAGGTCCTCGTGACCACCACCGCCACCAAGACCAACGTGAACCCCGCTTCCCATCCCGAGTCCAAGACCCGCATCAACGAGAAGGCGAAGACTGCCTTCTCGGTGCAGGAATACGGTGGCCGCACCGCCATCGAGGGCGTGCAGATCGTCGAGTTGAAGCGCTTCAACGACGACGGTGGCGCGATCACCGAGCTGGGCCGCCTCGATGCTGGCGTGCACAAGCAACTCGCTGGCTTCAACTGCCGCCAGGTGAACTACAGCGAAGTCGAGCCGGAGGCCGTGAAGGCCTACCACATGCACCACCGCCAGACCGACGTCTGGTATGTGCCACCGTCCGACAAGCTGCTGCTCGTGCTGCACGACTGCCGCAAGGGCTCGCCGACGGAAGGCCAGACGATGCGCTTCGTGCTCGGCGACGGGAAGGACCGCCTCGTGCGCATTCCGCCGGGCGTCGCGCACGGCACCAAGAACCTCGCGAACAAGACCGGCCGCATCATCTACATGGTCGATGTCCAGTTCTCGCCGGACCCCATGGAGTGCGACGAAGGCCGCCTGCCGTGGGATTTCCTCGGCGCGGAGATCTGGGACGTCATCAAGGGCTGAGCTGCGCGCAGTCGCAGTTCAGCTGTCCGCCAGCATCTCGCCGAGTTCGCGACACGCGAACTCACTGCGAAGCGACACATCGCGCGGCCGCAGCGGGTCCTGACACTCCGCCGGCCGCAGCAGACCGGTCGGCAGCCCGTGCACGAGGCACAGCATCTGGCCGAGTTCCCAGCGCGACACGCGCTCGGGTCCGCCGAGGTGCACGATGCGCGGGCCGCCAGTTTGCGGCAGCAGCGCAGCCAGCGCGCGCGACGCATCGCGGCAATGGATCGGCGTGCGGTATTCGTTGGTGAACAGCGACAACGGTTCGCCGCGAGCCAATGCGTTGCGCACCATCGCCGTGGCGCCGCGCCCCGCGCGATCGGCGCCGAACAACAACGGCAACCGCGCCACGCGCCCGCCTTCTGCAAGCACGCGCTCTTCGCCGTCAGCCTTGGTCGACGCATAGGCCGACAAGGGGCCCGTCGCGTCGAGCGGCGCGTAGGGCGCGGCGCGGCCGTCGAACACGAGGTCCGTCGACACGTAGACGAAGCGCGGGCCCAGCCCACGCGCCATGCGTGAGGGAGCCTCGGCGTTGATCCGCCTCGCCGCGTCCGCGTCGCGTTCGCAATCGGCGATGCGCGCATTGGCGGCGAGCCAAAGCACGAAGTCGGGCTGAACGGCCGCGACGACCGCGGTGGCTGCTGTGGGATCCGAAAGATCCGCCTGCAAGTCGCCGCCAGAACGCGCCACCGTCGTCACGTCGAACGACGCCGACAACTCCGCGACCGCGAACGGGCCGAGGAAGCCGGTGTGTCCAGTAACGAGCGCGCGAGGTCGCGGCATGCGGCGCATCGTGGCGCACCGCAGCGGCGCGAGGAAGACCCTCGCTCGCGGCGGAGCCTTGCGGCAGCATGCATCGGTGCAGCAGCGCGTTTTGATCCTCGCCAACCCGATCGCCGGCGGCGGTCGCTCGAAGCGGCTCGCGCCGCAGTTGGCCCTGGCCCTGCGCGCGCACGGAGTGGATGCGGAGGTCTACTTCACGCAGCGAGCCGGCGACGCGAGCCGACGCGCGCGAGCGACCGCAGGCGAAGGGTTCGACGCGCTGATCGCAGTTGGCGGCGACGGCACGCTCAACGAAGTGCTGAACGGCATGCCCGACCCATCCGTGCCGCTCGGCGTGCTGGCCGTCGGCAGCGCCAACGTGCTCGCGTGCGAACTGCGCATTCCGAAGGACCCGGTGCGGCTCGCCGAGCTGATCGCAGCCAGGCGCACGCGCGAGCATGCGATCGGAGTGGCGAACGATCGCCGCTTCCTGCTGTTCTGCGGCGCTGGCCTCGACGGTGCGATCGTCGAAGAAGTCGCGCGCACGCGCACCGGAACGCTCGGCAAGTGGAAGTGGCTGCCTTCGATCTTCCGCATCGTCGTGCGCTGGCCGATGCCGCGACTGCGCGCGACATTCGCGGATGGATCGTCGCTCGACAATCTGTCCTCCGTGCTCGTCACGCGCGTCCGCAACTACGGCGGCGTAGCGAAGCTGCCCAAGGGCATCGACCCAAGCTCGCCGCAACTGTTCGTGCTTTGCTTCTCGGCGCGCTCGCGCTTCGTCTGGGCGTGGCTCGGCCTCCGGGCGGCGCTAGGCCTGCTGTCGCCGTGCCGATGGCTCACCATGCGCGCAGCTTTCGAAGTGCGCATCGATGGCATCGCTCCGATGCAGATCGACGGCGACTTCGCTGGCTCGGCAAACGCAAAGGTGACGCTGCACGCCACCCGCGCCAACCTGTTCGCGCCATAACGGCCGCTGCTCCGGGACCTCATCCACAGCAGCCGCGGCACAAGCTGGCTATGCTGCGCCGGATGCAGACCTCTTCGACCGCGCACACCGCCACGGTGCGCATCGGCGACGCCACGTTCGGCGGCGGCCATCCATTCGCGCTGATCGCAGGCCCGTGCGTGATCGAGAGCCGCGACCACACGCTGCGCCACGCCGAAGCGATCCACAAGGCGTGCCGCGAGCGCGGCATCGGCCTCGTGTTCAAGAGCAGCTTCGACAAGGCCAACCGCACTTCGGGGCGCGCATTCCGCGGACCGGGAATGGACGAAGGCCTCGCGACGCTGCAGGCAGTGAAGGACCAACTGGGCCTGCCGACGCTGACCGACGTGCACGACATCTCGCACTGCGAAGCCGCGGGCGAAGTCGTCGACTGCCTGCAGATCCCTGCATTCTTGTGCCGGCAGACGGACTTGCTGCTCGCCGCCGCGGCGACCGGCAAGGCCGTGAACGTCAAGAAGGGCCAATTCCTGGCGCCCGAAGACGTCGGCAACGTGCTGTCGAAGATCACCGGCGCCGGCAACGCGCGCGCGATGATCACCGAACGCGGCGCGAGCTTTGGCTACCGCACGCTCATCGTCGACTTCGCTGGCTTCCCCACGATGCGCGCGTTCGGACAACCGCTCGTGTTCGACGTCACGCACTCGGTGCAGCGGCCGGGTGCGACCGGGACCTCGACCGGCGGCGACCGGACCAAGGTGCCTTACCTCGCGCGCGCCGGCGTTGCGTGCGGCGTCGACGGACTGTTCCTCGAAGTGCACGAGGATCCCGACCACGCGCCGAGCGACGGCCCCAACATGATCGTGCTGCGCGAACTGCCGGCGCTGCTCGATCAGTTGCTGCGCATCCAAGACGCCTGCCGCAAGTGACCGACGTCCCATGAGCGAGCAGTTGGATTTCGGCACGCAGCGCGAGGTCTACACCTTCGCGCCAGAAGCGCTGGGCTCAGCGCTGCCGGAGTTCGAGATCGTGCGCGAGATCGGCAAGGGCTCGATGGGCATCGTCTACGAGTGCAAGCGCAAGGCCGACGGCGCGACGATCGCACTCAAGGTGCTGCCGCCGAGCTTGACGCTGAGCGAACGCGCGCTCGCTCGCTTCTTGCGCGAAGGCCGCCTGATGGCGCGCGTGGAGCATCCCGACATCGTTCGATGGCTCGGCCAGGGATCCGGCTCCGCCAGCGGCGTGCGCCTGTTCTGGTTCGCGATGGAGTTCGTCGACGGCGCGTCGATGCAAGAACGACTGCGGGTCGGGCCACTGCCGATGCGTGCCGCCGTGACGATTGCCGCACGCGTCGCTCGCGCGCTGCACTTCGCGCACGAACGGGGCGTCGTGCATCGCGACCTCAAGCCCGGCAACTTGCTGCTGCGTTCGCCAGAGCCTCTCGCTGGCGAAGATGCTCCTCCCGTCGCGATCTCGGACTTCGGCCTCGCCCGCGAAACAGGGACCGGCTCGATGACGGATAGCGGGGCGCTCGTCGGCACGCCGATGTATGTCGCGCCAGAACTCATCCTCTCCGGCAGCGCGAACGCCAATTCGATCAGCGACGTCTACAGCCTTGGCGCGACGCTCTACACGCTGCTGACGGGCGAGCCGCCGTTCGACGGGCCGACCGCGCAAATCGTGCTCAAGGCCGTGCTCGAACGGGAACCGCGTCGCATGCGCTCGCTGCGCAGCGACCTGCCGAAGCCGGTCGAGGCGATTGTGCAGAAGGCGATGAGCAAGGAGCCTCGGCATCGCTACGGCTCTGCGCTGGAGTTCGCGCTCGATCTCGAGCGCTGGCTCCGCGGCGAACGCGTCCTCGCCAACTTGCAGAGTCCGCTCGTGATCGCGATGCGCAATGCGCGCCGCAAGCCTTCGATCGCGATCGCAGCCGGCTGCGTCGCTGCGCTCGGCCTATGCGGCGCCTACTTCGTGCACGCGCAACACGAAGCCCGCATCGAGCAAGGCGTGGCAGAAGCCGAGAACTGGCTCGCACAGGCAACGAGCGCGCGCGATGAGCGGGACCGTCCGCGTCCCGAGCCCCAACGACGAGAACTGTTGCTCGCAGCGATCTCTGCCGCATCCGACGTGCTCGCGCGCGACCCCCAAGTTCCGGCCGCGCACTTTGTTCGCGCCAAGTCGCACTACCGCCTCCGCCAACTCGATGAGACGGTGCTCGATCTCGACGCTGCGGAGCGCCTCATGGGTAAGCCGACGCCCGAGATGCTGCACTTCCGCATCGACGCGTTGCGCCAACGCGGCGATCCGGCGTCCACGCGGCGACTTCAGCAAGACCTCACGACGCTGTTGTCGATCGACCCGGGCGACAAGTCGCGCGGCATGGTCGCAGAGCACTTGCTCGAGATCGGGCTGCAAACATCCAACCGCGAACGCGAGGCCGCGTTGTCGGCGGCAGACGACGTGCTTGCGCTCGTAAGCCCAGAGAACCCGCGCGGCGCAGTGCTGCGAGCGCGACTGTTCGAGGCGCGCGGCCTCATCGACGAAGCAATCGAGGCGATCGGCGCCGCGCGCGATCAGTTCCGCGGCGACGTCTACGTGCACTTGCAGGCAGCGGCGCTCTACGACCGGCTGGGCATGCAGCAAGAAGGCGCTCAGGAGCAGCAGACTGCGCGCATGCTGCAACCGGCGGCGACCTCGACCTCGACCGCGCCCGTCGACATGCAGGGCATCGGCCGATTCCTCGGCGACGTCAATCGGTTGCTCAACCAGTTGGACCCGCCGCAGAAGGGCAAGCAGTAGCAGAACCGGCCGCGCTCCGACTCAGCCATGGCTGAAGCCCGCCGCTCGCGATCGCCTCATTTCGATACGCTGCCGAGCACGACTGGGCGTTGCGGCCGCAGCCAAGGCTACTATTGATCGAGACCCCTAACTGACCCGCGACAACCGACCCCGGCCCTCCGCGATGCGACCCCGCGACCTACTGCTCCGCGCAAGCGTGCTGACGCTGCTCGCCGCTGCTGCGATCACGCTGCTCGGCGATCCGACCGTAGCAGGCGAACTGCCGCCGCCATCGGGACCTGAGACCGCGCCGTTCGAAGTCGAGTCCCATGGCGACGCACCCGGCGCAATCGCCGAGGCCGGCACGGTGCGCCCCAGCGAAGCGGCGATCGCGGACCCGGTTTTCCGGAAGTCGGAAGGCCGCGACACCACCGGCTGGACCAGCGGCGTCATCATCGGCGACATCCCGCTGACCCCCAGCGTCATCGAACACATCCAGACGATCTCCGTCGTCGTCGACGAACTGAAGAACGTCCGAGTCGGTGGCACCCCGCCGTTCCGCAAGGTCGTCCCCGTCACGCTCGGCGCCGGCACGCCCACCTTCGAGGTGCGCGACATCCCGTTCTCCGACTACGGCTATGTCGTCCGCGTGCACTCGCCAGGACTGAACGGCGGGCAAGCGACGGTCGAAATCTCGCAGGGCCATCCCTTCGTCGACGACGTCAAGCTGCCAATCACGCCAGGATCGCCCTTCTCGATCCTGCTGCGCGACCAAGACCGTGCGCCGCTGCGCGCCGTCGAGGTCCGCATGGTGCCGCACATGGAACCGCACGGCAGGCCAACGTTCCTGGGCAACGCCGACAACTTCGGCAGCGTCGTCTTCGAAAACGTGCTCGCCGGCGAATACCACGTCCACCTCGGCTCTCAGGCCCAACCGCTGATGGAGCCAACGCTGGTCAACGTGCAGCCCGGCACCTACATGCAGAAGGGCTCCGTCGTTCTGCCGCAGGGCACGACGATCGCCGTGCCGCGCGGCGCGCCCATGACCGCGCAGGTGACGCAACTCGGCGGCTGGGCCATCGCTGGCGCGCTGGTGCAGATCCGCGCGACCGACCGCGGCCGCCGCGTCGAGATGGAGGGCGAGACCGACTCGCTCGGCAAGGTCACGTTCCCCAACCTGTTGCCAGGCCAGTGGGAGATCGAAGTTTGCAAGGCCGACTACGAGCGGCGCCTCGGCCAGTTCGAAGTGAAGCCCGACGCGAGCGTTGCCGACCAGAAGTTCGAGTTGGTTCGGATCCGCTGAAGTTGGCGATGCACACGGCGGATTCCTTCGCCGCGGAGTGCCCGTAGGGTAGAAAGTCCGCCCTGCCGAGCCCCCACGCGCGGCTGCACCACCCCATGGCACGCCCGCTCGTCGATCTCACATCGCTCGATCTATCCAAGGATGTGATCCCGCAGGAGGAGCTGCGCAGCCTCGTGCCGCACCGCGACTACTTCCAATTGCTCGATGGCATCTGCCACTACGACGAGAAGGAGTCCCTCCTGATCGCCTACAAGGACTGGCCGAAGGATGCATGGTGGGCATCGGGTCACGTGCCAGGCAAGCCCCTGATGCCGGGCGTGTTGATGATCGAAGGCGCAGCGCAAGCCGCGACCTTCTTGCTCAAGAAGATCAACAACTGGCCGGCGGAGCGGTTCGTCGGACTCGGCGGACTCGACGACGTGCGCTTCCGCGGACAAGTCGTGCCGCCGGCGCGCGTCTACTTCGTCGCCGGACGCGGCCAACTGAGCGGCACCCGGATGGCCAAGTTCCCGACGCAGGCCTTCTGCAACGGGCAAATGATCCTCGACATGACGCTGCTCGGCGTGATCCTCTGATCCGCAACCGCTGATGGATCGAACGCGCGAGCCGGGCCCTCTGACCGTCGCCGCGCCGCAGCCCTTGCCGCGCGCCTTCTGGTGGCTGCCGGTCCTCGTGCTGGCTGCGTGGTTCCCAGTCGACTCCTACTGGGCCAGCGACGACTTCTTCGCGCTGCACTGGGCCAAGGACTTCGGCAACGTGCTGCGCGACTTCACGGGCGCGTGGTACGGCGCGGAGGACCTGTTCTTCTTCTACCGGCCGCTGATCACGCTGTCGCTGTGGGTCGAACTGCAGCTCGCCGGCGCAAACCCGTTCCTCGCGCACTTCGACAACGCCATCGCGCACGCATGCAGCGCGATGCTGGTCGGTTGCCTTTGGCGGCGGTGGCTCAGCGACGGCTACGCATTCGCAGCCGGCCTCGTCTGGGGCCTGTCGCCGATGCACATCGGCGCCGTCGCATGGGCAATCGCGCGCACGGACGGGTTCTCGTGCCTGTTCGCGCTGTCGAGCGCTCTGCTGTTCTGCCGCTGGCTCGAAGGAGCGTCGCGCCGCGCTGCATCGCTGCTCGCGTTCGCGCTCGCGCTGTGCTGCAAGGAGACCGTGCTGCCCGTGCCCGCGCTGCTCGCGTTGCTCGCGTTCGTGCAGTCGCCGCGCGACGGCCTGACTGCGCGCGCGCGATTCGCGGCGAAAGCCTCGTGGCCGCACTTCGCGCTGCTCGCCGCGTATCTGGCTTGGCGGCTCGCCTGCCTCGGACGCATGGGCGGCTACGACGCCGCGGAGTACCACGCGCTGCCGATGGCGCTCGGCCTCGCCGACTATGCAGGCGGACTCGTGAACCCGCTGTCGTGGGTCCCGCTGCTGTCCGACGGCCGCCTGCTGCCGCTGCCGACGTGGGCTATCGCGACGATCGGCTTCGTGCCCGCGGCGCTGGGCGTCGCCTTCTGCCTCGGCCGCGCACGCTTCGGCGCGCTGCTCGGCTCGATCTC
>CAIYFF010000594.1 GCA_903925435.1 uncultured Planctomycetota bacterium
ATCGCCCACTGACGGAACACTTCGAGCCACTCGTCGGTGGTGGCCTTCTTGGGCGCGATGATCTGGCGAACGCGTTCGACGAGGATCTCGGCGCCGCCGCCGGGAATGCTGTCGAGGCCGGCTTGCTTGAGATCGACGAGCACGTCGCGGACGGGGCGCTTCTCCAGCTTGGAGAGGTGCGTGATCTCCGGCGGGCTCATGCCGTGGATCCAGACCTGCGGGTCGCGCTGCTTCAGGTCGGTGAACAGTTGCGCGAACCAATCGGTCTTGAGCTTGGGGTGGTGGCCACCCTGCAGCAGCAGCTGGATGCCGCCCTTCGCAATGAGCTCTTCGACCTTCTGGTAGATGACTTCGCGCGGCAGCACGTAGCCCTCGGCGTCGCCGGGACGGCGGTAGAACGCGCAGAAGCCGCAGTCCGTGACGCAGACGTTCGTCGGGTTGAGGTTGCGGTCGACGATGTAGGTCACGCGCGCTTTGCCGTCCGCGTGGACGGGGTGCATGCGCATGCGCACGTCGTTGGCGCAGATGCCGAGCGACGGTTGGTCGAGGCCGCGGTAGAGGACGAGGGCTTCGTCGGACGAAAGTCGACCGCCGTCGACCGACTTGGTCGCGAGGTCGCGAAGGCGGGCGGGATCAGTCGCTGCCGGGTGGCTCATGGGAGGGGAGGAGGGTAGGCCGCGAGGCGGTCGGGTTGAAGAGCAGGGGTTGGATCCTGCGGCGCACGTTCGGCCTGCAGCATTCGCAACCTCACCGCCAACGGTTGCGATCCGCCCGTGGCTTCGAGGTCGGGGTATCCTGCTGACGTTATGCGCCTGATCTCCGCGACCCTATTGGCGCTGCTGCTGCAGACGCCGTCGCTCGCCCAACACGACACCGAGAAGTCGTGCTGTGCCGAGGAGCGTCCGGTTCTTGCGCCCTTGCCGGCGGACGCAACCGAGAAGGAGCGGTGGCTACGACGCATTCACGACGAGGCTCCGGCCGACGCGTCGAACCCATATCTCTCGGCGCGTTACCTCGAACCGTGGCGTCAGCGGTTGCAGGCGCTCGCGAAGGACGCGCCCTTCGTCGAGCAGTTCTCGCTGCGCTGGTCGCTGTCGCTCGCGCTCGTGCGCCTGGGCGAACTCGACGAGGCGATCGATCTCTGCGCCGAGTGCCTGCGACTCTGCGAAGCCAATCCTGAGCAGTCCAAGTCCTACCTGCCAGAAGTGCTGTTCCGGCTCGCGGCTGCGCACTTCCGTCTCGCGGAGCGAGAGAACTGCATCGCGCGCCACAACGCGGAGAGCTGCATCTTTCCGCTCGCTGGTGGCGCCGTGCACGTCGACCGCCGCGGCGCCGAGGCGGCGCGCGACCTGCTCGTGCGACTGCTCGGGATGCCGGACTCGGACCTTCGACTCGAGGCAACGTGGCTGCTCAACATCGCGCACATGGCGCTGGGCTCGTGGCCCGAAGGCGTGCCCGAAGCGCATCGCCTGCCGGCTTCGGCTCTCGCGCCCGAGGCGGAAGCCCCGCGCTGGACCGAGCGCTCGCGCGAACTCGGGCTCGCAGGACACACGCGCGCGGGCAGCGTCGTCATCGACGACTTCACCGGCGACGGGCGACTCGACGTGATGACGTGCTCGATG
>CAIYFF010000595.1 GCA_903925435.1 uncultured Planctomycetota bacterium
CCGCGCGCGGCATAGCCGGTAGAAGCCTTCGGTCTTCTCATTGACCGCGCCGACCGCCTGCACTTCGCCCTTTTGGTTGATCGAACCCGTGACGCCAAAACCTTGGTCGAGCGGAACCTCGGCGAGCGAACTAAGCAGCGCGAGCAATTGCGCAAGCGACGCGGAGTCCCCTTCGACGCCATTGTAGAGCTGCTCGAAGCAGATCGTCGCTGCGACACACGGCGGCCCTTCGTCGCCAAAGCGCTGCAGCAAGTAGCCCTCCAGGATCATCACGCCCTTGTCGTGGATCGGGCCCGACAGGTTGACTGCGCCTTCAATGTTGATGAGCCCAGATCGCGTCGGCACCGCGACGCCGGAACTGCACGTGATGCGGCACGGACGGCCGAACTCCAGCGTGCCGGTATCGAGCACCGTGAGCGCGTTGACTTGTCCGGTCGCGCGCCCCGAAGTCGACAACTGCATGTAGCCCGTCGCGTAGTCGCGTTCGACGTGCTCCTGCGGCAGATCGTGGCGGTATCGCTGACGACGAATCGCCTCTTCCACGTGCTGCCGTCCGATCTTGCCATCGCCTTGCTGCTCGGCCATGTGCGACGACTCGCGCGCGACGTCGCCGAGTTCGCCGTAGCGCGTCGACAGCCGATCGCGACGGCCCGCGGCGCGCGCCCCATATTCAGCAATCGCGGCAAACCCATCGGGCAAGAACGGCCGCAAGCCTTCGCGGCCGACGAGCCACTGCAGGTAGTCGGCGTAACGCGTGAGGTTCTCGTCGCTCACCGGGATCGACGCGTCAAACTCGGCGTGGATCTTGAAGATCTGCGGGAACTGCGGGTCTTCGCTCGCGAGCTGCTCGTAGACGCCTGGCTCGCCGATCAGCACGACCTTGAGGTCGAACGGCACGGCCTCGGGCTGCAGCGATCCGCCGGGCTGCCCCGTCGCGGGATCGAGTTCGCGGATCTCCGCGCGGCCCGTTTGCAGCGCGCGCTTCAGCGCGACCCACAGCCCTTGCTCTTGCAGCACGTCGAGGCAACGAAGGATCAGGTAGCCGCCGTCAGCGCTCAGCAACGCGCCGGGATGACACTGCACAGGCGATGGCATTTGGCCGTCGCGCATCGGCGTGATCGTGCCAAACAACCGCGCAAACGTCGGATTGCTCTCGAACACGACAGGACACGCGTCATTGAGCGACGTCTTGACGATCTGCGCCTGGAACTCGTGCACGCGTCCTTCGCGGTCGCGCGGCGTCTCGACTTCTTCTGCCTGCTCCTCGGTGTCGTTGGCGACAGCATCGAGCCATTGCCGCAAATGACGCTCGATCCACTCGCCAGCGGCATCGAGCCAATCCGCGACCTGCATCTCAGGCCACCGCTGACGGAAGTCCTTCAGGTGTGACGCGAGGACGTGCCACGACAGGCGCTGGTCCATCTCGCGCAACTCGCTTGCCATGCGGCGGCGCTCCTGGCGAACGCGCTCCGTGACTTCTTCGAGCCGTTCGAGCAGCTGCTCGCGGCTGCGCAACAACTCGTCGCGCTGCGCCACGTCGACCTTGCCCTCGATCGCGAGCGCCGACAGCGCGTCGAGCGTGATCGGCTCGCCGTCGATCACCGGATAGATGTCGGAAGAACTGGCGCCATCTTGCGCCGCAAAGCGCACGAGCTGGCAGCCGAGCTTCTGCGCCTGCCGCTGCAGCGCCTCCATGATGCGCCGTTCCCGCGCTTCGCTCGCGCGCGCCACCACGCGCCGCGACATGCGATGCGGCCTGCTGTGCAACGCAGCGATCAATGCCGAACGCAACTCGCGGCCCAGATCGGACAGCTCATCGCGGAACGCGGCGCCGCGTCCAGGTGGCAACGGCACGAGCAGCGGGCTGTTGGGATCGCGGAAGTTGTGCACCAACACATGGTCGGGGCCACGACGACACACCGGCTGGATGTCGCGCAACAAGAACTCGACGACCGTCGATCGCCCGGACCCGAGCAAGCCCGAGACGAACAGGTTGTAGCCACGCGCGTGGATCGAGAGCCCCGTGCGCAACGCCTGCATCGGCCGGTCCTGGCCGAGCAAGAACGCGGCCGTCGGCGGATGACCAGACGGCGACAGCGGCGGGCACGTCCAACGCAGCGAGGATGTCGGCAACGCGGTCGCAGCACGCAAGGAGTCGCGCTTCGGCGCAGCCGCGACCGGCGACATCGAAGCCGCGGTGCGCACAGCCTTGTTCGCAATCGGCGCGGTGGGCTTTGCAGTCGCGGACCCTGCGGGCCGCTTCGCAGCATTGCCTGCGCTGCGTGCGCCGGCGATCCCCTTCGTTCCCTTCTGCGACTTCGGTGCGGAACCCTTCGGGCCCTTGCCCAATCGGCCGTTCTTCTTGTTCGCCATCAGACGCGCGCCACCAGCACCGGACACGGCGCTGCCTTGAGGATCTCGCCAGCGGTGCTGCCAAGC
>CAIYFF010000596.1 GCA_903925435.1 uncultured Planctomycetota bacterium
GTTCTGGCGCAGCAGCTTGACCTGCTCGGTTTTGATCTCCCACGTCAACATCGGGCCGAGGAAGGCTCCCGTGTGGTCGCGAAGCGGAGTGACGAGCAACTCGACATGCTCGCTGCCGATCTCCGCGCTCTGATGGTAGGGCAAGCCATTGCCGTCCCTCAGGCCCGACGGTTGGGTCTTGCAGGTGCGGAAGAAGGTCGCAATCGACGATCCGACCACCGCATCGGCTGCGATGCCGAGCGCCTGCGCGATGTGCGCGACGCTCTTCTGCGAAGAAGGGTTCTGGTAACGCACCACGCCGTCCGTGTCGGCATAGAGCATATTGATCGGCGCGTTCTCCATCATGGAGACGACGCGGGCCATGTCGGCCTTCTGTTGTTCGATCGCGCCAACCGTCTTGGTCACGGCGCGCGCCATGCGACCAATCTCGTCTTCGCTGTTGACGTCTGCGAGCTTCGCCAAGTCGCCGGACTCCAGCACCTCGACCGCCGCGTTGAGCGGCTGCGCGATGCGCCTGCCGACAAACGCGGAGAATGCGCACGAGACGCCGCCGATGAGCCCGAGCATCGCAAGCAACTGCCAGAACGCGCTCGCCGCGACGGCCTCGCCGCGCGTCACAGCCTTGTCGGCGTCCGATTCGATGAGTTCACCGAGCATCTCCAAGCGCTCTTCCAGCGCGGAGAACTCCGTCTCAAACGTCGTCATCGCCGCAGCGAGCGGCTCCGTCTGGTTGGTCTTCACCAGCGTGCCGATCGACAGAGCGCCGGTGACGTAGGCCTCGATTGCAGGCTTTGTTTGCTCGATCGCGGCTCTCGTCTCGGCAGCGATCTCCAGCTTCTCGATGTTGGCCGCGTATTCGCGCAGGTTGCCGCACAGGTCCTTCAACTCGGACTCTGCCGCATGCATTGCGTCACGGTCATTCTTCTGCTGCGCGATCAGGATGCCGTAGACGCCAGCGCGGATGCCATCATGCATCATGTCGACCAGCGTCATGTTGCGAACGGCAGGCAGTTGTTGGCGACCGACGCCCGACAACTCATCGCCAATGGAACCCGCGGTGCGCATGCTCATCGCTACGACGAGCACAAGGCCAACCAACGTGGTCGCGAGCGTGAGCTGCAGCTTGCGCGCAACGGATAGGTTGGCGAACGCGCGCAGCGCACGGCGCATAGGACTGGTGGATGACGAGTTTGGCACAGTGCGAGGCGACGAGTCGTGCATGGCGATTACGGAGCGCTGACGCGCAACCGGGGCGTGGCGCTCCGACTTCGGACACCACGCTTCGCAGGCTGAAGGGCCGATTTGCGCATGGCGGCGCCAAAGGCTCGCTGTCATGAACTCTTCCCTGCTGGCGAAATGCCTGCATCCAAGAGATGCCGCGGCAATCGCCCATCCGGTCGTGCCGTTCTCGACTCAGCAGCGCGGCGAAGTAGCCCTGAGCCCAACGGCCCATGCGGCGCAATTCCTCGGTGAAATCCGAGCTACTTGGCCGATCCGCGCACTCGCTCGGCATCACCAGCGATCACACGAGCATCCGCATCGCAGTCGCGATCGACGGCCATCAAGCGTTGCGGACGGTTGCCCTCGCGATCGTTTCCAACGCTACCAAGCGTCACCGTCATCAACTGCGCGAGCACTTCGTCGATCAGTTCGGTGGCAACGCCATAGAACAAGAAGTTGATCGGTGTGAGGTTGCCGAGCGCCAACACGGTGCGGCGACGGCCATCGGCGAAGTGGAACTGCCAGCGGTGCCCGTAGAGACGCGCAGTGCGCGGGTCGAGCAACTCTTCGCTGCGCGCCTTCACGCTGACTCCGTCGATCGAAGGCGTCGGTGCGTTGCAAAGGCGATCGAACCACACCATCAAGTCGCGGAACTCGACCTTCTTGGTCGAACCACTCGCGAGCACGAGGATGTCGCGCGAGCCCTGGCGCAGCCAGCGCTCGACGTCGCGACCCTGAAGGACGCTGTCGCCAGTGACACCGAGCACGAGGTCTGTCGCCAGCCAACGTGCGTCGGGCAACTCCGCCATCGTCTTGGTCTCAGCGGCGAGTTTTGAGTCGCCGTCTGCCGCGCGAAGGTCGATGCCGTGCAAGCACTGCTGCGCATCGTCGAGGCGCGACTGCAGCGAACGCACCAACTCACGCCCGATTGCGCCGCGCGAGCCGAGAACGAGGGCAGAGCGCCGCGACAGGATGCGACCTTCTGCGTGCAACACCGTCTCGACCGCCGCCAGCACCGACGCAGCGACTTCGCGCGACTCCACTTCTCGTTTCAGCTTCGAGATCGCGATCGAATACGCGGGCAGCGCGAGCCGCCCGTGTTTCTGCTCGACTGCCGCGATGCGATCGAAGCCGTTGCGCGTGTGCTCAACCGTTGCGATCAGACGCTGGCCGAACGCGCCAGCAATCGCGCGATCGTCCACATGCGCATGGCCTTGCTCGGCAGCAAACTGCCCCACGGTGATGCCGCGCAGCATCGCGTCTTGCATCACAGGACCGAGATAGCCGCCGTCTTCGATCAGCAGCATGCGATCGCCAGCCGCTTCCGCGCGCGCAGCCTGCGCCAAGAACGGCACGACGGCCGCCGCGCGCATTGCAGACAGGTATTCGCGACCTCGAGTCTCCAGCGCCTTGGCAATCGCCTCGGATTCGGCGAGTTGCGAGTAGTGCGACGAGAGGCGGTAGTGGCCCTCGACGTGGCCTGGCGTCGGCACGTTGACGAGCGCGAGCGCAGCGAACTCGTCCGGTGGCAGGTCGAGCACGGCGTCGAGATAGCTCGCCGGCGGCTCGCCCGAGTAGGTGACAAACAACGTCACGAGATCGCGGCAGCCGAGGCTGCGCAGCGCGGCGATCGTCGCCACGATCTCCGCAGTCATGTGATGCACGAGGAACACGCGGACACCGGCGAGCGGTTTGTCCGCTGCGCGCGCATTCGCGACGGCGCACAACTGCCGCGTTCGATCCAAGAACGCGTCGGCGTGCGGGCGTTCGCGGCGAGCGCCGATCGACAATTCGAGAACGCGGCCCAATTGCGCAACGTCGAGGTAGACCGGCAGAGACCCTGTGTCGACGCGCACGATGGCGCGCGACGCGACGAGGTTGCGCAGTTGGCGGTCCTCGCACGCGAGCAGCACGCGCTTCAGCATGGCGCTCACTTCGTCGGGGTCGCTCTCGAGCAAGAACGATTGCGCAGTCTCCGACCACTGCAACGACACGCGCTGCAGCATCGCGAGACCCGCTTGGTCGATCTGCTTGAAGAGATGGCTGTGCTGTGACCGCTGCTCGCTGAACGTCCGGCGGCCGCGCTCGGCTTCGCGACGCAACGCCTCGGTCCACGTCTGCGCGATGCGCGTGCTGCCTGCGATGAAGCTGCGGTCCGCGACGTCCTCGATGCGCACATGCGGGATCGCGTCGAGATCGAGCCTTCGCGCACTGCGACCCTCGACCGTGATGCGGAATGCGCTGCGGCTCGAATCGCGCCTGCCCGACAGCAACTCCAACACGAAGCGCTGCGGCTCGCCGTCGTCGAACTCGGCAACCAGAGCTTTGGATGCCGCGCGGTCGGCGCACAACAACACATCGCGGTAGCGCTTCCGCTGCAAACTGCCGAGCAGGGCTCGCAAGCGCTTCTCAAACGACTCGGTCACGCGCGCGATGGCCTCGGGCGTGTCGGGCGCGCTGACGATCTCACGCAACGAGTCAGGCTCCGCGGTCAAGCGAACGGACTCGATCCCGAAGGTGCCCGCCAGCTCCGGGTTCTCCTTGTCGCGCAACCGACGATCGACCGTGACTTCGAGACGATCGCTGCGCGCCTGCGCCGTGACCATCTCGGACAGCGCGCGCGACAGCACCGACAGACCATGAAGCGTCGGCACGTTGCCGACGTCGATCGACCAGACTTCGCCGTCGAATCGCAGCGGCGGCCCGATCGAGGTCGGAAGTTCGCGAATGCTGCCGCTCATGATCCTTCCTCGGTTGTCTGCGACACCACGGCCTTGATGCACTCACGCGACTTCGCGACTGCGAACGCTGCTTGCAGTTCGTTTGCGCCAAAGCGATGCGTGACGAGCTTGTCGCCGATGCGCGCGAGATCGGGATCCGACGCCAGCAACTGCAACGCAGGCTCGAACTCGCCGCATCGCGAACTGGACAGCCGGAGGCCGCGATCGCGCACCGCGCACAGCAACGGCGAGTTGCCGACGTCTGCGGACGGAAGCACAAGGATGTCGCCGCGTGGTCGGATCAGCGCTTCTTCGCGGCCTTCGCGCGGACGGATCGCCTGGTCGACGCCTGCTGCGGAATCGACGACGGCAACATCGGCGCGCGGCAATCCATCGCGGATCGCGTCGCATCGCGCAGCGATCGAAGCGGCGCTGCCGCGCATCACCTCTGCGCGAGCGAGGAGCCATGCAGGCGGCTCTGCTGCAGCAAGCCATGCGACGCGCGGACGTGCCCCAGTGCGAAGGCGATCCCAAGGCGCATCGTTGTGCGCAGGCTCCGTGAGCGGAAAGCGCGCGATCGCGAGTTCGTCGACGACGAGTTCGGTGAGATGACGCAGCGACGAGGCTGGCCTTCCGTGGGTTGACTTGAGGTGCACTTCGCGTCGCGCAAAGGACACCGCAAGGTCGAGGCCGTCTGGGTTGCCCGTCGTGTCGATCACGACATCGTAGGACTGCGGCGATGGCGCGTCGGCACCCGTGGTGAGTCTCGCCTCGGTCGCCCCGAACTCGCGCGCGAGCGGCAGCAACGCGGGATCGCGCACCAACGCAGCAACGTCAAAGCCGCCGCCAACTCGCACGCGCTCCCTTCGCACGCCAGCGAGCGCTGCGACGGCGAGCATGCCGAGCCGCCGCGGGCCCAGCACGGCGATGCGTTCTCCATCCTTGGGAGCAATCGTGCGCACGCCATGCAGCGCCGCCGCAAACGGCTCGACGAGCACGGCTGCGCTGTCGGGCACTGCATCGGGCACGCGAATGCACGCATGCACGGGAGCGAGGATCCACGGGCCGAAGCCGCCGGGCAGATCGTGGATGCCGAGCGTGACGCGTTGCGGGCAGTGCGTCGGGAGACCAGCTGCGCAGAACGGGCAATCTTGCGCCACGCCGCGCGCGGCATGCGACGCATTGATCTCGACGACGTAGCGCACGCCGTCCGCATCCTTGGCAACGACCTCGTGGCCGATCACCTGCGGCAACGGGAACGGCAGGAAGTGCCGCGCGAGATCCGTCGAGCAGACGCCGCAGTGCTGCACGCGCAGCAGTCGGAAGCCCGGCCCGAGTCGCAGGATCTCCTTGCCGTCGCGCTCAACCACGTAGCCCCGCACCTCATCGCCGTCGTAGCGATAGCGCGCCTTCGCAAACGTCTGGTCGGCGCAGTAGTCGAGGGCGTCGAAAGCGATCGAGGGCATGGTCGCAACGGAGGATATCGGCCTCCGGTGCGGCGCGGCGCAAGCTGCGCATGAAGTTCGTGCGAGCGGCGCGATCCGCCGATGGCATCGGAGGATCGCGCCGCGGGCTCAGAGCCTCAGTAGCCGAACGTCAACGCGATGCCATTCGACGCGGTGATGCCAAGCTGGTTGGCACCCGGCGCGAGCGCGAACGTCTGCGTGTTGAGCACAGCACCCTGGAAGCCAGGATCGTTGGGAATCTGCAGAGGGAGCACGGACGTCCCGTTGGTGGCAACCACGAGGAAGTTGAAGTCCGTGTTGACGTGGATGTAGCAGTTCGGCGCGCCGAACTGCGACATATCGACGCCGGGGTTGAACCCGGTCACGCCAAAGCAGACGAACCCGATCGAGCTGCCCGTTGCGTAGTTGCTGGTCGTGACGTTCATCAACGAGTTGATGCGCGGCAGGTCCGACGTCTGCGCGAGGCCATTGGAGTCCGAAGCGCTCGTCGAGAAGCCGCCCGCAGGCAACCGCACCGAGATGTCCGTCGAGCCAAGGTCCGCCGACGCGCCGCCCGCTGCCGCGTAGCCGACGAGGAAGCCGTTGCCGGCGCCACTCATCGTCTGCCATGCATAGGTGACGTTGCCGCTCGCGAGGTCGAACTGGAGCTGCCACGTGTTGGTGCCCGTGCCCGAGAAGTCGCGCACGTTATCCCACGTCACGTAGGCCACGCCGGCGATCTCCTCGAACTTCACGAAGCCGACCGTGCCCGGGTAGTAGTCGTGCCACGTGCCCCACCGCACCTGCGCGCTATTCAGCCAGGCTGCGGCGGTAGGCGAGAACGTCGCGCCGTTGCCCGTTGCGACCGACACGAAGCCGTTGGAGCAAACTTCGAAGCTCGTCGTCGTTCCGCCGGAGTAGGGGAACGCGCCGCTCAACGCGACGGTCGTGATCGCATCA
>CAIYFF010000597.1 GCA_903925435.1 uncultured Planctomycetota bacterium
AGAAGGCGCTCTCGAGCGTCGGTCGCATGCAGGACCAACTCGTCGCCAACATCAGCAGGTAACCATCATGCTCAAGAGCCTCTACACCACAGCAACGGGCATGAAGGCCCAGCAAACCAACGTGGACATGATCGCGAACAACATCGCGAACGTGAACACGGCGGGCTTCAAGAAGTCGCAAGCCTCGTTCGAGGACTTGCTCTACGTGACGCAACAGGCGCCTGGACTCGCGCGCGGCACCGACAACGTCGCCGTGCCGACCGGCACGCAGATCGGTTCGGGCACGCGCTTGTCGGGCACCACCAAGGTCTACAGCCCTGGCATGCTCGAGCCGACCGATCGCCAACTCGACGTCGCAATCGACGGCGACGGCTTCTTCGGCGTGCGCTTGCCCGACGGTGGCACCGGCTACACGCGCGATGGCGCGTTCCAGATCAACGCGGAAGGCAAGCTCGTGACCTCGCAAGGCCACATCCTCTTGCCCGAAGTGCAGGTGCCCAATGACACGCAAGGCATCGCACTCGACGCGTCCGGCCGCGTGATGGTCACGACTGCGAGCAGCCCCGACGTCGCGACGCAAGTCGGACAGATCACGCTGCATCGCTTCATCAATCCATCGGGCCTCTTGTCCGTCGGCGGCAACGTCGCGCGCCAAACCGAAGCATCGGGCGCGCCGCAGACGTCGACGCCAGGCACCACGGGCCTCGGCCAGTTGCGCCAAGGCTTCTTGGAGCGCAGCAACGTCCAGATCGTCAACGAGCTCGTGAACCTCATCGTCGCGCAACGCGCATACGAGGTGAACAGCCGCGCAATCCAAGCAAGCGACCAGATGCTGTCGACGGCGACCAACATCGTCCGTTGATGCAATGCGCGCATGCGGCCCCCGCCGCGCGCGCGCAATGACACGAAACGACACTGCACTCGAGGGAGAAGGAAACCATGTTCGCATTCGCCGCTGCTGCACTGCTCACTGCGTTCGCGCAGGATCCAGCGCCACAGGTCGAGCCGTCGCCCAAGGCGCCGGCGTTCGAGATCGAACTGCGCTCCAATGCGCTCGTTCGCGGACTGCGCCTCACGCTCGGCGACCTCGCCGACGTGCAGCCCGCGGGCCAAGACGCGGCGACGATCGCCAACATCCAGCTCGGCACTGCGCCGACGCCTGGCGCCATTCGCACGATCACGCGCAACGAGTTCTTGCAGACTCTCGTCGCCAACGGCTACTCGCCGACCGCGTTCAAGATCCGCGGCGCCGTCGAGACCGCAGTGCAGTCGATGGTGATCTCGATCGGGCAAGCCGAGTTCGTCGACGCTGCGAAGATCGCGCTCGACGCGGTGCTGACGCAAGAAGGCGGCGACGTCGAATACGAGCTCGCTGCGCCGATCCGCATCCAGCAAGTGCAACCCGGCCGCAAGACGCAAGAACTGCGCGCGCGCGTTCGCGGCGGCGCGACCAGCCCGTCATCCGCCGTCGTCGACGTCGAAGTGATGGTCGATGGCGAGACCGCCAAGACGGTGCCGGTGCAGTGGAAGCTCTCGCGCTTTCACTCGGTGCTGAAGGCGAGCCAGGCGATCCAAGCCGGCATGCCACTCAGCCCCGACAACTGCGCGCTGTCGCGCGAGCGCGTCTCGCAGACGACGGGCCTCTACCTCACGTCGATGGACCAAGCGCTCGGGCTCATCACCAAGCGCAGCATGCAACCCAACCAACTCGTGATGCTGTCCGACACCGGCCAGCCCGCGCTGATCCACCGCGGCGACATCGTCACCGTCGTGCTCACGAAGGGCCGCGTGAAGATCGAGACGCGCGGCGTCGCCAACAACGACGCAGGCCGCGGCGAGACCGTCATGGTCACCAGCGCAGCGAACCGCACGCAGCTCACCGGCGTCGCCGAAGCCAGCGGCACCGTCGTCGTCCGCAACTGAACTCACGGAGGAGCAGAATGAACCCCAACCCGAACCGCCTTCTCCTCGCCGCACTCGCAGCGATCACCGCGAGCCCGCTCTGCGCGCAGAACCCCTACGTGCGCGCCGGCGCCAAGATCGGCGCCGTCGCGGATCAACGCGCGCGCAGCGTCGGCGACGTGCTGACGATCGCGATCCAAGAGCAGCACAGCGTGCGCAACGAAGACAAGACCGAACGCCGCCAAGACAGCTCGCTCTCTGCACGCCTCGAGTCGTACACGCTCAGCGACGACGCGTTCAACAACGGCACGTTGCCCAACGTCAGCGTTACGAAGGAGCAAGACTTCAACGGCGAGTCGAAGCAGAACAGCGGCTCCGACGTGCGCGCGTCGATCGCAGTGATGGTCGTGGACGTTCAGCCCAACGGCAACCTCGTCGTGGCAGGCCAACGCACCGTCACCGTCAACGACGAGCAGAAGACGCTCCGTATCAGCGGCATCGTTCGCGCGCTCGACGTCACGGTGAACAACACCGTCGGCAGCCAGCAAGTCGCTGACGCGCGCATCGCGATCACCGGCGAAGGCGCGGGCACTCGCCAAGTGACCAAGGGCCCCATCGGGCAGTTGTTCGACACGCTCATCTGGGCCGCGTGGCCGTTCTGAACCGGAGCCTCGCCATGCGCAACCTGACACACGTCACAGCCTCGATGCTCGCACTCGCGCTCGCATTCGCCGCGAACGCGCAGGCGCCGTCGTTGCCGATCGTCCCGATCCCGATCCCGATCTCGATCCCGGTCACGACGCAACCGATCTCGCAGCCGAACCCTTCGCCGCTGCCCATCGAGACGATTTCGCAGCCGCCGCTCACCAGCGACGCGGACCCCGTCGTGCAGCCTGGCCCCGTCATGCCGCGCATCCGCGACATCACGCGCCTGCACAACAGCATGCCGCACCTGCTCGTCGGCGTCGGCATCGTCACGGGCCTCCAAGGCACGGGCTCCAGCGACCGCGGCACGCGCCAAGCGTTGCTCAACCTGATCCGCGACCAGAACCTCAACTACACCATCGCCGACGTGACCGGCGGCAACATCGCGCTCGTCTCGCTGACGTGCTCGCTGCCGCCGTTCTCGAAGGAAGGTCAGCCGATCGACGTGAAGTGCCAGGTGATCGGCGACGCCACTTCGCTGCGCAATGGCCAGCTCGTCCGCGCAGAACTGCGCGGCGTCGATGGCCAGACGCACGTCGTCGCGCAAGGCGCGGTCACCGTCGGCGGCTTCACCGCACAAGGCAGCGCCGCGAGCGTGCAGAAGAACTTCAGCTCCACGGGATGGGTCAACAACGGCGGCCTCGTCATCCGCGAGGTCAAGTCGTCCTACTTCTCTGAGGCTGGCGATCTCGAGCTGCAAGTCGCCAATCCGAGCACCTTCAACGCGATGTCGATCGCGCGCGGCATCAAGACGTCGCTCGCGAACATGGACGTTCAGGTCGGCGCAGTCGATCCGACGCTCGTTCGCATCCGCATGCCGATGAAGGCGCGCACCGCGGCCAACGCGATGGACATCCTCGAGCGCATCGGCGGCGTGCGAGTCGAAGTGGAGAATCTCGCCAAGATCGTCGTCGACC